>CAZIMW010000142.1:0-7203 GCA_964540425.1 uncultured Flavobacterium sp. | reverse complement strand
TATTTGTTGCTGGTGTTTGTTGGTTATTGTTAAAAGATACTCCAAAGTGGGTAAGCATTTTTGGAAAAATTTGAATATTAAATTATTTCTTTACAATTAAAACATAATTTATAATTTAATTGCAAATTTAACATTACCACACAAATCGTGCTAGAACCATAAAAATAGATGTTGAATTTAGTTTAAGTAACGATTGTGGTGGTTTTAGTAAATTTAATGAAACTATAAATGGAAATACAACAACTATTGAGCTTATTGCTAGACATGAAAATTGCGCTACCTGTACACTATTTGGAGGTTATGTAGCTGAATATGTTTTTAACACTCCAACCCCTGGAGATTATATATTAAAGTTTAAATCTAGCGAAACAGAATTTATTACCGTTACAATTACAATAGAATAATTGTTTGACAGTACAAAAACCGTAGAAACCATAAATATACCAAACGGCTTATACTATATACATAATGGCAATAAAGTTATTACTAAGCTTTAATTATTATTTAATATTAAAATGCTTCATCAACATTTTTTCATACCATTTACTAGGCAATATCCGTTTTAAAACTATTGAGAATTTTTGAACATTACTACCTACTTTATAACGAACTTTGGGATTGGTTTCGTTTATTATATCATAAACAACAGCTGCTAAAATAGCTGGGTTTTCGCCTTCTTCTACGTGTTGATTCATTGTTTTTAATGAATTTCCATACACCTCTTTATAAGGAGAATTTTCCAATACAGGCGCATGAAATCTACTGGCAGCAATATTGGTAGCAAAATCTCCTGGTGCAATGTTGGTCATTTTAATTCCAAATTGCTTTACTTCCATTCTAAGCGTTTCTGTAGTTATTTCGAGGGCTGATTTTGAAGCAGAATAAATACCTCTATAAGGCAATCCCATATATCCAGCAATGGAAGTAATGTTAATAATCAAACCACTTTTTTGCTTACGCATTTGAGGCAAAACGGCTTTAATAACATTTATTGGACCGTGATAATTAATATCGAATGCTTTTCTAATTTCATCGTAAGGAGTTTCTTCAACAGGACCTGTTATACCAACTCCTGCATTATTTATAACCACATCTATTCTTTGCTCTTTGTTAATGATTTCAGAAACAACTTTAGCTATAGAATCTTGATCGATCACTTCCATTTTTAATAATTGAAATGGAAAATCGTTCTTATAATTTGATGGATTTCGACTAGTGCCATAAACGGTATATCCTTTTTCTGAAAGATATACACCAATAGCTTTACCAATTCCCGAAGAACCACCCGTAATTAAAACAACTTTTGACATCTAGGCAAAGATAAATAATTGAAAGGTATGTTGTAGAATGATGCTTAAAAACTTACCAAAGACATAAAACAAAGATTCCTGCCTACGCAGGAATAAAAAAAATGGCAAGCTACCTACATCACACTGCTACGACCATCTACCCTTGCTGCGTTCCCGCCCTGGGGGATTCAACAGGAGCTAGTTGTGTAGGACTTGCCGCTGCAAAGATACTTCATTTTACAATTTTCACAATGTTTTACGTTAATTTTTAAAAGAATTATTATATTTTATTAATAATAAATACCTTGCAGAAAATTTTAATTTACCATGAATATTTATAAACTGCTTTTAGTTACCATATTATCTGTTTTTTTAGGAAGTTGTAAAGACAAACCAACTCCAGCAAACGATTTATTTGAGCTATCAATTAAAAATTTAAAAAAAACCTACACACAAGACGATTCTTTTTCGTTTTCTGTAATTAATAAGAAAGGCACTGCAATAGATTCCGTTTCATATTATTTAACTAACGACCAAATTAATAGTGACACTACCCTTTCCGAAGTTTCCGTTTCATTAAAAAATCAGAAATTAGGAAGTCGTAAGATAATCGCTAAAATTTATTCTGAAGGAAATTTATTCGTAGTATCAAAGAAAATTTCAGTCCTTTCAAACATAAAACCTAAAATTTATTCCTATAAAATTCTTGAAGAATACCCTCACGATGACCAAGCATACACGCAAGGTTTAGAGTTTCATGACGGAATATTATACGAAAGTACTGGACAATATGGAAAATCGTCTTTGCGAAAAACAAATTATGAAACAGGCGAAGTTTATAAAAACGTGCCGTTGCAAGATGCTTTTTTTGGTGAAGGGCTTACCATTATCAACAATAAAGTATATCAACTTACTTGGAAAGAAAAAATGGGATTTATCTATAATCTTGAAACCTTAGAAAAAACGGGTTCTTTTATTTACGGAAAAAGTAAAGAAGGCTGGGGACTTTGCAACGACGGAAACGTAATCTATAAAAGCGATGGCACTCAAAAAATATGGACTCTAAATGCAAATACTTTAGGCGAAGAAGATTTTATAGAAATTTACACAAACACCAGCAAGATTAAAAGTGTAAACGAATTGGAATGGGTAGAAGGAAAAATTTACGCAAACATCTACCTTAAAGATGCTGTTGCAATTGTAAATCCGAAAGATGGAGCTGTTGAAGGTGTGATTGATTTTACAACTTTAAAAAACCATATTGGAGAACACAAAGAAGACGAAGTATTAAATGGTATAGCATATAAAGGAGAACCAAACATACTTTATGTTACTGGTAAAAACTGGGAAAAACTTTTTAAAGTGGAAATTATTGAGAAGTAGGCAGTACGCAGTATTCAGTATTAAGAATAAAGATTAAAAGGACACTGAGTGATTTTACGACGTAGGAGTGAAATAGTATCGAAGTGGTAAGCAGTATGCAAAATTATTTTTTTTAGTATTAAAAATAAATTATAAAGAAACAATTAATAAAAACTAGTCAACACTAAACATGGAGGTTCAGAATATTAAGTACTGCCTACTGAGTACTGAAGACTGCGTACTGAATACTGAAGACTGAGTACTTAATAACTTCCCTAACTCAAAGCAACCGTTCCCTCAATGGTTGTTTTTTTTATGCTTGTTTTTTTGGTGATTTGTATTGAATATAAAACACCATCATTATGAAAAAAGCAATTACTATCCGCATTCCAGAACCTTGTCACGAAGATTGGAACAAAATGACAACAACCGAAAAAGGAAAATTCTGTGGAGTTTGCACCAAAGAAGTTTTCGACTTTACAAAAGCAACCGATGAAGAACTGGTTAAAAAAGCGTACAACAACGAAAAACTTTGTGGGCGTTTTAAAGTGTCACAACTTAACAGAGAAATTAAATTGGAACGTAAAAGCGGAATTTCGATTGCTCCTTTGGCTGCTTCTTTTTTGTTGCCATTTACATTATTATCTATTAATACAAAGTCTTCAACTAAAAAGGAGTTTGTCTCTCTAGAAATAGGATCGTTTTATAATACGACCTCAAACAAGTTACAGATTACAACTATTGGAAAAATAACTGATGAAAATGGAAAACCATTATTTAATGTAGAAATACTTGTAAAGGAATCTGGTAAAAGCGAATTAAGTGGTTTTAAAGGTGATTATAAAATAATTTCAGTGAATGACATAACGCTTGTTTTTAAAAAAAATGGATTTATTGCTCAAGAAGTAAGTGTTGAAAGAAAATCTGAAACCGTTAATATTACTTTAAAAAGAGCAGCAAAAATCACTAAAAACGAATTAAAAGGTGAAATTGATCTTGTTGAAAAAATTAACGACTCTATTTCAGAAACAAAATTAGAAACAACTAAAATTAATATTAAAGGAACAATAACCGACAATAATGGAATCCCACTTCCTGGAGTAAACATTATTGTTAAGGGAACTTCAGAAGGCACACAAACAGATTTTGATGGTAATTATAAGTTGATTGTAGATAAAAATAAAATTATTGTTATTAGTTATGTCGGGTTTGAAACTGAAGAAATAACATTATCAAATATTAATAACAACATCGATTTACAGATGAATGAGGATTATTCTATTTCGTTAGGTATTGTAGTTACGGGAGGAATTTCTTTTGAATACAATGATTACGATCCAAACAAACCACATTGGAGAGAAACAGAACAAACCTCACTTGATAACGAAAAGGAGTTTAGCCGTATTAAAAGAGAACGCAAGAAAGATGCTAAAAAATTGAAGCGTAAAAAAAAGTAAAATAATAAAGTTACCAAAGCTATTTTATAAAACTAAAAACAAACTCATTAAACATAAAATAATTTAGGTTTCTTTAAAACAAGATGTTTTCCGTATAATTTATTCTGAAACAAAAAAAGTATCTTTGCTAGATGAAACAAATTTCAAGTCTTCAAAACCCTTTAATCAAACAAATTTTACTGCTTCAAGAAAAATCTAGAGAGCGTAAAAAAACAGGCCTGTTTGTAATTGAAGGGCAACGAGAAATTCAATTAGCTATAAAAGGTGACTATAAAATTAAAACACTATTATATTGTCCAGAAATCACTTCCGAAGAAACTATTAAAAATCTAAACATTTCATTTGCCGAGGTCATCGAAACCTCCCTAGAAGTTTATAAAAAAATTGCTTACCGTACTTCTACCGAAGGAATTGTTGCTATTTCTGAATCGAAAGAACTACACATCAACTCTTTAAACACCCCCTTCGACTCCGCTCAGAGTACAGAAACAAAAAATCAACTAATATTAGTGGCAGAAGCACCCGAAAAACCAGGAAACATCGGTGCTATTCTCCGTACCGCAGATGCTGCAAATGTAGATGCGGTAATTATTGCCAATCCGAAGACAGATATGTACAATCCGAACATTATTAGAAGTAGTGTGGGCTGTGTGTTTACAAATACAATTGCTACGGGAAATACTTCAGAAATTATCACCTATTTAAAAGAAAACAACATCGACATTTACAGTGCTATTTTACAAGAATCTGTTCCTTATCAAACTTGCGATTTTACCCAAAACACAGCAATAGTTGTTGGAACAGAATCTACTGGACTCTCACAAGAATGGCGAGATAACAGCAAAAGCAACATCCACATTCCAATGCAAGGCGAAATAGATTCTATGAATGTTTCGGTTGCAGCAGGAATACTTATATTTGAAGCAAAACGACAACGTGATTTTAACTGAAAAATGGTCGCTTCGATACAAAATTACTCCTAAGGTCGTAATTTCACTCAGTGACCTTAAATTTTAATATTAGCAATATTCATTTCCCCCTTCGAAGGGGGATTAAGGGGGATGTTATATATTTGAAACTAAATTTAAAAAATGACCTCACAAACCTTATTTTACATACTTATTACCATTTTAATTCTAAGTTTTATTATAGATAAAATTTTAGATTATTTAAACGCACAACATTATAACGATCCAATCCCAGAGGAATTAAGCGATGTGTATAATAAGGAAGAATATGAAAAATCGCAGCAATACAAAAAAGTAAATGATAAATTTAGCTCATTAATAGGTTTTATATCTTTAGCTTCTACCCTATTATTTTTCTTTTTTGAAGGCTTTGCATTTGTAGATAAATGGGCAAGAACCTTTACAGAAAACAATATTTTGGTCGCATTGATTTTCTTCGGAAGTATTATGTTTGCTAGTGATATTTTAAGTACTCCTTTTGGTTATTACCACACTTTTGTAATCGAAGAAAAATTTGGCTTCAACAAAACAACTCGAAAAACTTTCTTTTTTGATAAAGCAAAAGGCTGGTTGATGTCGGCAGTTATTGGCGGCGGGATTCTTGTAGGAATCATCTGGTTTTACGAAACAACAGGTAGTAATTTTTGGGGAATGGTAGCTGCTTTTACTTTTTTCATGAACATGTTTTACGCACGATTAATCGTTCCGTTATTCAACAAACAATCTCCTTTGGAAGAAGGATCGCTTAGAACTAAAATTGAAACCTATGCCAAGAAAGTAGGCTTCAATTTAGATAAGATTTTTGTAATCGATGGTTCTAAAAGAAGCACCAAAGCAAATGCTTATTTTTCTGGCTTCGGAAGTGAAAAAAGAGTCACTCTTTACGACACTTTAATCAACGATTTAGAAGAAGACGAAATTGTAGCAGTCCTTGCTCACGAAGTAGGTCATTACAAACGCAAACATATTATTTTTAACTTAATCGCATCCATTGGATTAATGGGTTTTACTTTTTGGTTATTATCACTTTTTGTTGGCAGCAACTTACTTTCTGAAGCTTTGGGAGTTACACAAGCATCTTTCCATATTGGGTTAATTGCCTTCGGAATTTTATACACACCCATTTCAGAAATCACAGGTTTACTAATGAATTATATTTCCAGAAAGTTTGAATACCAAGCAGATAATTATGCGAAAAATACTTTTGAAGCAAAACCGTTAATTTCAGGATTAAAAAAGCTTTCAAAAAATAGTTTAAGCAATCTTACCCCACATCCAGCCTATGTTTTTGCACATTATTCTCATCCGACATTGTTGCAACGTTATCGGAATTTAATGAATTAATAAAACATAAGAAATAATTAATAGTTATTTACTTGTCATTTACAATCATTTGTTTATTTTTAATCTAAGAGAATAACACAACTTTTTAGTTGTGTTATTTCGCTAAATTATCATCCCTTTAAAGGATCTAAAAACTAAATTTCGGCAATGTTATTTTTTATTTTCAAACTGAATAAATATTTTAAACAATTTACAAAAATCTAGTTTAATTTAAACTAAAGAAATTATTATTTATGACTGAAGAGGCTCTAGAAATAGAAAATAAAGAAATTGCCAAGCAATATAAAAGACTACTAAAAATTAGTTATCGAACCTTAACAAAGGAAGATAAAAAACTAATTAGAAGTGCTTTTGATCTTGCGGTTGATGCTCATAAAGATCAACGCAGAAAATCGGGCGAAGCATATATTTTTCACCCAATTGCGGTGGCTAAAATAGTAGCTTCAGAAATTGGATTAGACTCTACCTCTATTGCCGCTGCACTACTTCACGATGTAGTTGAAGATACCGATTATACAATCTCAGATATCGAGCAAATGTTTGGTGAAGTTGTGGCTAGAATTGTGGACGGACTCACAAAAATATCACATCTTTCAGAAGATAAGGATGTTTCTATGCAAGCGGAAAATTTCCGAAAAATGTTGCTTACATTAAATGAAGACATTCGGGTGATTATCATTAAAATTGCCGATCGATTGCACAATATGCAAACGATGGATTCGATGCCAGCTCATAAACAAGTAAAAATTGCTTCGGAAACCCTATATATTTATGCTCCATTGG
>CAZIMW010000141.1:0-7264 GCA_964540425.1 uncultured Flavobacterium sp. | reverse complement strand
ACTAGGAGAATAATTGTATCGAAGAGTAGCTAAATTGTTAATTAGAATAACAAATTCTATTATTTGCATTATTATTGCAATCATATTATCATCACCAATGAAACAATTATTTTTCCTTTTACTAGTAATTACTTTAACAAGTTGTGTTAGTACAAAAACGGCTTATCATATTCCTATTCAGCATATTGAAACCCCTAAAAAGCTAATAGTTTTTATGGACGGAACCATGAACAATGCGAGTAGTTACACCAATATTTCAAAATTATATAACTTAACAATTCTTCAAGATAGAACCAATGTAAATGCTGCTTATGTTACTGGCGTTGGAAACAGAGGTGTCGGGATATTGACCGGTTTAGGAATAGGTAAAACAGTAAGAGAAGCTTATTTATTTTTATCAAAAAACTACCGTCCAGAACGCAAAGACGAAATTTATATTTTTGGTTTTAGTAGAGGAGCTTATGCTGCAAGAATTTTAGCAGGCTTAATTCACGTTGCGGGAATTACAGACCTCTCTAATATCCCAGAAGAAGAACAATTTAAGTACATAAAAAAAGTATATCTGGCTTTTCGTGGTGACCAAACCATTTACAATCGCAGAAAGGATATTAAGTCTATAACAGGAAAATCTCCAGAGTCGGTTCCAATTGAGTTTATGGGTCTTTGGGATACCGTAGAAGCTTTAGGGATTCCTAATTTCAAGGAAAATTATAATGTCCCTAATAAAAATTATGTAGATCAGTTGTGTAATATTAAAAAAGCATCTCAAGCACTTTCAATTAATGATGATAGAGCTACCATCTTTACACCTAAATTATTAACAAAAAGTTATCTTACTGAAAAGTGCGAAAAACCAGTGGATATAAATAAAGTAGTAAATGAAGTATGGTTTTCTGGAGCACACTCAGATGTAGGTGGTGGGTACGGCAATACCGAAATTGATGGAGTTACTCTTAATTGGATGATAAACCAAATTAAAGCTTACGGAATCTTACCCGAAACAGCTAGAGTGTTTGAAAATCCTTATGGGGCTATTCACGATCCATCAAATTCGTTTTTTGAAATATTCTACAGAAGAAGATTTAGAAATTTATCATTATACATCGAAGACAACGATGTTTATAATAATGGAAAATTTAAAATTCATAGTTCTGTATTTAAAAGGCTTAATAATCCTGAAGTACTCCCATTGCAAGACTTTGAATACAACCTACAAGCACATTTTTCCAATTGCTTTCAACTTCAAAAAAACGGTGGCTTTATTTTTATAGGTGGCGATGATTGTGTAATTGAAGAAGTAGAAAATTAAATAAAATTTCTTATTATATAAGCACTTCGTCTGCGCTCAGTGAGACAATCCGTTTAATGACTTCACCCGTCAAGAATTAAAGCACTATGAATTAAGTTAGTACTATGGAAGTAATTTGTATTGAAGAACATAAATCAAAGCATTCTGAGTGATTTCTCGACCTAAGAAGAAAAGTAAAAAAACCATCTTCATAGATTTTAAAGACTCAAATTGTAATTTACTAATTCAGTTTAAAAGTCACTGAGTGATTGCTAGACCTTAGGAGAGAAATCGTATCGAAGTGACGTTAAAGCAAATTTATTTAACAAATCTTTAAGTTTTTTCAGAAGATGCGATTGTATATTTATGGCTTATACTAAAATCAATCAAAATGTTTAAAATCTCAATCAAAATCGCAATGATTTCGTTGCTTTCTTTTACCATATTTATGACATCATGTAAAGATCCTTCAGAAGAAAATACTGAAGTAACCGACACCAAACTTTCTATAGATTTTGAAAAATACCAATTAGCAAATGGGCTAGAAGTGGTACTTCATCAAGATAAAAGTGACCCAATTGTTTCATTGGCAATCCAATATGAAGTAGGGTCTAGTAGAGAAAAAGTAGGAAGAACAGGATTTGCACATTTATTTGAGCATATGCTATTTCAAGAATCTGAAAACATTCCTCAAGATCAATTTTTTAAAAAAATTCAAGATGTAGGAGGAACTTTAAATGGAGGTACCTGGAAAGATGGTACCATTTATTATGAAATCGTTCCTAATAATGCTCTTGAAACGGTACTTTGGATGGAAAGCGACCGTATGGGTTTCTTAATTAATACGGTAACAGAATCTGCTTTTTATAACCAACAAGAAGTGGTTCAGAACGAAAAAAGACAACGTGTAGATAACAACCCTTACGGTCATACGAGTTGGGTAATCGACAAGAATTTATATCCAGAAGGACATCCCTACAGCTGGCAAGTAATTGGTGAATTGGTAGACCTTCAGAATGCAACAGTAGAAGATGTAAAGGAATTTTATAATAAATATTACGGTTCTAATAACGCAACTTTAGTATTAGCAGGTGATTTTGAAACCGAAGAAGCAAAGGTCTTAATTGAAAAATATTTTGGAGAAATTAAACCCAAAGAAGAGGTTAAAAAACTAGAACCACAACCTGTTACGCTTTCTGAAACCAAACGATTATTTCACGAAGATAATTTTGCAACCGCTCCGCAATTAAATATGGTTTGGCCTACGGTTCAGCAATATACTGACGATGCCTACGCATTAGATTTTTTAGCTGAAATTTTATCAAGCGGAAAAAAAGCACCATTATATAAGGTGTTGGTTAAAGAAAAGAATTTAACTTCAAGAACCATCGCGTTTAATAGAGCACAAGAATTGGCAGGAGCCTTCAGAATTATAATTACTGCAAACAACGGAGTAAATTTAAACGATGTTGAGGCAGGTATCAACAAAGCATTTGTACTTTTTGAAAAAGAAGGTATAACAGATAAAGATGTAGAACGAATAAAAGCAGGATTAGAAACTAATTTTTATAACGGAATTGGATCTATTTTAGGTAAATCTTACCAATTAGCTCAATACAATGTTTTTGCTGGAGACCCTGGATTTATTACTCAAGACATCGAAAACATTAAAAAAGTTACTAAGGAAGACGTAATGCGAGTGTACAATAAATACATTAAAGGGCAACATTATGTAATGACCAGCTTTGTTCCAAAAGGACAATTAGCTTTAATTACCGAAAACTCTACCAAAGCTCCTGTTGTTGAAGAAGAAATAAAAGAGAACGTAGCAAAAAAAGTAGCGGAAGTAAAAGAAGAAATTGCAAAAACTCCTTCAAATTTTGACAGATCTGTTGATCCTGAATTAGGACCAACACCAAAACTAAACATTCCTAAAAGTTGGAAAACCACCTTAAAAAATGGAATGGTAGTTTACGGAATCGAACAAAATGAAATTCCAACAGTTAATTTTAGTTTGGTGATAGAAGGGGGACATCTTTTAGACGATATGAATAAAAATGGGGTGGCGAACTTAATGACCGACATTATGATGGAAGGTACTGTCACTAAAACTCCAGAACAACTAGAAGAAGAAATAGAAATGTTAGGAGCACAAATTAACATGTACACCACTCGTGAATCTATTGTAATTAGCGGAAATACCTTGGCTCGTAACTTAGACAAAACCTTGGCTTTGGTTGAAGAAATTTTATTGCAGCCAAGATGGGATGAAGAGGAATTTACTCGTATAAAAACCAAAACAATTAATGATATTAAACGTTCTGACGCCAACCCTAATGTAGTAGCAAGACGAGTTTACAATAAAATATTATACGGAAAAGATCATATATTCAGTTATCCAACCAGTGGAACAGTAGCATCTGTTGAAGCGATTACTATCGATGATTTAAAAGCGTTTTATACTAAAAATTTCTCACCATCAATTAGCAAGTTTCATATTGTTGGAAGTATTTCAAAAGCGGGAAGCTTAGATAAATTAGTTTCCTTAGAAACTAATTGGAAAGCTAAAGAAGTAAATATTCCTAGCTACCCTATTGTAAATAATAGAGGTAAGGCTTCTTTGTATTTTGTGGATATTCCAGGTGCAAAACAATCGGTAATAAATATTGGTTACATCGCTTTACCAAGAACCGATAAAGATTTTTATCCAGCTGAAGTGATGAATTATAAATTAGGAGGATCATTTTCAGGAAATGTAAATTTAATTCTAAGAGAAGAAAAAGGATATACTTACGGAGCAAGAACAGGATTTAGCGGAACAAAAATCCCAGGTACTTTTACGGCATCTTCAAGTGTGAGAACTAATACTACAGGTGAATCGGTAGCTATTTTTAAAGAGCAGATAGAAGCATACAAAAATGGTATTAGCGAGGAAGATTTAAAATTTACTAAAAATGCGATGATAAAATCGAATGCTCGTAGATTCGAAACACAATTTGCTTTATTAGGCATGTTACAAGAAATGAGTAACTACGATTTAGATCCAAATTATATTGAAGGTGAAGAAGCGATTATTAGTGCCATGACTTTAGAACAGCACAAAGCACTTGCCAATAAATATTTAGATGAATCTAAAATGGCTTATGTAGTAATTGGAGATGCAAAAACACAATTTGCTCAATTTAAAGATATGGGCTTTGACGAAGTAAAACTAATGAGTAAAGAAGGTGAGGAAGTGGAATTGAACGATGTGAAGATGTAGATAAACTTCTCGTAAAGATGCAAAGATAAAAAGCTCAATTTGGTGAAACCAAATTGAGCTTTTATTGTTTTAATTCAGAACTTTGCAGCTAAGCACCTTTGCGAGAAAAAAACTTTTCGAATCTCCGTGTACCTACGTGTATCTGAGCGTAAGAATATCATGTCTTTGCGAGGAAGGCACGATCGAAGCAATCTCATGATTCATAGAAATAACTTCATAGATAAATCGCCAAAAAAAGTCTATTGAAAATGAAACTGTTTATGCTTTCGTCTCCTATCTCTTAGGTTACAGAGTTTTTTATTTTTTAAATCGAAACGTATCGAAGTGCTTCCCAACAATTTTTAAAAATTTATTTAACAAACCAACCCTCTAAAAAAAAAAACACATATCTTTATTCTTATTAACTAAAACCAAATTAAAATGACAAAACCAAAAAATTGCATAACCGTAGCTGAAGCAAAAAAGTTACAAAATAACTGGAACACCACCAGAGCCGTTGATATAAAAAAAGCAATGGGCAGCGAAGATGTTTGTGCAGTAACTTTTAATATAAACCAATTACAACAATTTATTGACTATGTAAAAGCTGAATCTACAATTAAAGGAATAGACAATCCTGGTATTCGAGTTTATTTTGCAGCTTATAACGATAAAGAATCTACCAAAGCCACCGTATTTTTAAACGCTACCGAAAGCGATGATGGTAACTCGGCTAATAATTATGGGGTTGATCCTTTGAATAGGACTAATGGAGGTTGGCCTCCGAATGCGTATTAATATTGGATTATTTTAATCAATATTTAATAAATACTCTTTCAGGATATACATTAGAATTTTTAGCAATTATTTCAGGGTTATACTTTTTAAAAAAGAACCCAAATGCTTCCAGCCCAATCAAAAACTTAGTATACTTTTTATGGTTTTCTTTGTTTTGTGATATAGTAGGAAGTTATGCGCCTATCGCTTATTTTTCAAAAAATGAATATTTTGGATTTGTGGAAAACACACCATTTAATAATAATTATTGGTGGTTTAATATATATATGATTGTTAGTTTTAGCTTTTTTATCTATTTTTTCAATTCATTTATTAGTAATACTGTTGTAAATAAAAGGTTAAGATTATTGATAATAGTATTTGTTATTGTAACAGTTATAAATTTACTACTTAGTGATATATTTTTTAATGGATATTCCATTTTTACTAGTGTTGTAGGTTCTGTAATTGTTATGGTATCTATATTTTTATACTATTTTGATTTGCTTAAAAGAGATGATATAATATCGTTAAAAAAACTGTTACCCATTTATATTTCAATAGGTGTTTTAATTTATAATTTAACGATAACTCCTTCAGATATATACTCACAATACTTTAATTTTCACAATGATATTTATGTTAAATTTAGTGGTTTTATTGTCTTAATAGCAAATATAATAATGTACGGAACTTTTATCACAGGCTTTATAGTCTGTGCAAAAAGCAACCCAAATAAAGATGAAATATTAAATTTATAATAAATGAAACAACAACACAAAGCCACCATTTTTTTAAACGCCACCGAAAGCGATGATGGTAACTCGGCTAATAATTATGGGATTGATCCTTTGAACCTGGGTGATGGTGGTTGGCCTCCAAATGCATATTAATTTTGGATCTTTTTTATAGATACCTATTAACGGTATTACCAATTAATTTATTTGAATTAACAGCACTTGTAGCAGGTATTTATTTTTTTAAAAACAATCCCAAAACAACACTAGCGAATAAGATTTTAGTATGTTTTCTTGGATTTACCTTGTTAGTAGAATTATTAGCGAAATATGCTGCAATTGCATATTTTACTGAATATGAGTATTTTGGATTTGTAAAAGACACTCTATTTGAAAGAACTAATTGGATTTACAATATTTATATTATTATAATGTATTCTTTTTTTATATATTATTTTAGTTCATTATTAATAAGTGTAAAGGTAAAAAGTATATTTGAAAAGCTTAGTTTATTGTTTATTGTTGTTAGTGTTTTAAATTTAATATTCAGTGGAGTTTTTTTTAAATCATTTTCAGTTTTTATATCTGTAATAGGTACATTATTATTATTAATCGTTATCATATATTTTTATTTATTAAAAACAGATAAAATAATAAATTTAAAGAGATATTTACCCATATACATTTCAATTGGAGTTTTAATATTTATTTTATGTGAAACTCCTTTGTCAATTTTTTCTCAATATTTTAAAACAATAAATAAAAGTTTTGTAGTGTTAAAAACTAATATATTATTATTAGTTAATATAATAATGTACGGAGCATTCATCACAGGCTTTATAGTCTGTGCAAAAGGTAAAAATAAAACAGAAGAGATTATTTAAAACAATAAAATGATACAACAACACAAAGCCACCGTATTTTTAAACGCTACCGAAAGCGATGATGGAAACTCGGCTAATAATTATGGGATTGATCCATTGAATAGAGGAGAAGATAATTGGCCTCCTAATGCTTATTAAGTCTTGGAGTTTTTTTTTGAATACCTTCTAAGCTCAATTGTTGGATTTTCTTTAGAGTTATTAGCGGGAATTGCTGGTATATTCTACTTAGTTAGAGAGCCAACTATTATAAAGAGGGATAAATATTTAGTATATCTATTATTGTGTAACTATTCACCCAAATTAGGCAAAAAATAATTATCCTCAAAAGCATTATGTA
>CAZIMW010000140.1:0-7289 GCA_964540425.1 uncultured Flavobacterium sp. | reverse complement strand
TTTTTTTATGTGAGTGTAATGCAAATTAACAGATAATAATAGGTGTTTGATGTATTTAATATATTGATAGTTTTTATAACTTTATAGGTATTATTGATGTTAAGTGTTTTTTTAATGTGGCATAACGTAAGTATATCAGCAGTTTACTAATTAAATTGACTGATATACTCTGTTGTAATTTAGCCGAAAAAAATGAGAAAGTCAAGCGAAAACAATAAAAAAACTTACAATTTATCTTTAAGACAAAAACTTATAATTTTGTCAAGTACCTATGAATAATTGTTAAAATTTCATATTAAATTCAAATCTAAATTCATTTTACTAACTTTATAAATTATTAAAAAACCAACCTAAAATGAACAAACTACTTTCCTTATTACTGTTTTTTATAGCAATCTCGCTTTCTGCTCAAGATTTTTCGATGGACATATTAAAAGAGATGAAACCTCGAAATATTGGTCCGGGTGGAATGTCTGGTCGTGTAACTGCCATTGATGTGGTTTTAAACAATCCCGAAGTAATGTATGTTGGTACAGCTTCTGGTGGACTATGGAAATCTGAAAGTGGCGGAATTACCTGGAAACCAATATTCGAAAAAGAGGCTACGGCTTCTATTGGATCGGTTGCAATTCAACAATCCAATCCTTCTGTGATTTGGGTAGGAACTGGCGAAGGAAATCCAAGAAACAGCCTTAATGGTGGTTATGGAGTCTATCGTTCTTTGGATGGTGGAAAAAACTGGGAGCTAATGGGATTGGAAAAAACACGACATATTCATAAAATCATTATCGATCCTACTAATCCGAATGTGGTTTATGTTGGAGCAATTGGATCCCCTTGGGGAGAGCATCCAGAACGTGGAGTTTTTAAAACTACCGATGGCGGAAAGACGTGGAATAAAATACTTTTTGCAAACAACAAAACTGGAGTTGGCGATATGGTAATGGATCCTACAAATCCAAACAAATTAATTGTAGCAATGTGGGAACACAAACGAAATCCTTGGTTTTTTAATTCTGGTGGTGAAGGCTCAGGTATTTTTATTACTCATAATGGTGGTGATACTTGGGAAGAACGTACCTACAAAGATGGATTACCAAAAGGAAATTTAGGTAGAATTGGTTTAGCAATAGCAAAAAACAAACCCAATATTGTGTATGCTTTAATTGAAGCAAAAAAAAACGCATTGTATAAAAGTACCGATGGCGGTTTCAATTTTAAAAAAATAAATGATAAGGATGATATTGGAAACAGACCATTTTATTACAGTGATATTTTTGTAGATCCTCAAAATGAAAATAGAGTGTATTCTGTTTTTACTTATATAAATGTTTCGGAAGACGGCGGAAAAAACTTCCATCAATTAATGCCTGCTTATGGTGTGGATAATGGTGTTCATCCAGATCATCACGCTTGGTGGATTCACCCAACCAACGGAAATTTTATGATCGACGGAAATGACGGAGGGTTAAATATTACCTACGATGGCGGAAAAACATGGCGATTTATAGGAAATCTTCCAGTAGCTCAATTTTATCATATCGCTGTAGATAATGAAATACCCTATAATGTATATGGCGGAATGCAGGATAACGGAAGCTGGCGAGGTCCTGCTTATGTTTGGCGTTCTCAAGGAATTAGAAACGATTATTGGCAAGAAATATCCTTTGGCGATGGTTTTGATGTCATTCCAGATCGCGATGACAGTCGGTATGGTTGGACTATGAGTCAGCAAGGATATGTAAGTCGGTACGATTGGAAAACGGGAAATAATTATACGGTTCGCCCCATTCATCCAAACCCTGAAATAAAACTTCGGTTTAATTGGAATTCAGCAATAAATATTGATCCATTTGATAATAGTACGGTTTACTTCGGAAGTCAATTTGTACATAAATCGACAGATAAAGGGCTTACTTGGAAAATTATTTCAGAAGATCTAACCACCAACGATCCAGAAAAACAAAAACAAGATGAAAGTGGCGGAATTACGATGGATGCTACGGGAGCAGAAAACTTCACTACCATTTTAGTGATAGAACCCTCTCCTATTGAACAAAATGTACTTTGGATTGGAACCGATGATGGTAGTGTTCACATTACCAGAAACGGAGGCGATTCTTGGACAGATATTTCTGATATTTCAGGATTGCCAAAAGGTAGTTGGATTGTTCAGATAAAAGCTTCCAATAAAAACAAAGGAGAAGCTTTACTGGTTGCTAACGATTACCGAAGATTTAATTATGAGCCTTATGTTTATAAAACCGAAAACTACGGAAAAACTTGGAATCGATTTGTAGATAAAAACAATGTATTGAATTACGCTTTGTGTATTGTGGAAGATCCTATAGAAAATAATTTATTGTTTTTAGGAACCGATGATGGTTTGTATGTTTCTATAAATGGAGGCTCCGATTGGACTAAATGGACCAATGGGTTTCCAACAGTTCCAGTAAAAGATTTGGTGATTCAAGAACGTGAAAACGATTTGGTCATCGGAACTTTTGGACGTGCTGCTTGGGTTTTGGATGATATTCGACCTTTGAGAGCAATAGCGAAAAATGTAGATTTATTGACTTCGGAAGTCGTTTTATTTAACACTCCAATAGCTTATCAAGCCGCTTATCAACAACCTACCGGAAGTAGATTTGGAGGCGATGCTTTGTTTAATGGTGAAAATCGGGATTACGGAGCTTTGATTAAATATTACTTCCAGAATACTTCAGAAGAAGTTGAAAATGATGAGAAAGAAGATGAGGATTCAGAAGAAAATAAAGAGGAAGAGTCTTCAGAAAAAGAAGATACCAATGGAAAGCACAAAGATTCTTTGTATTTAAAAATATACGATGGCGAGCGATTAATTAGAAGCTTAAAAAGAAAAATACCTGATAGTACTGGAATTTACACTTGGCAATGGTATATGAATGAAGCTGGTGGTGACAGACCTTCCCGTACAATTAAAGAACGTAAAAATGAGCCTAGCGGCGTTTCGGTAAAACCAGGCACTTATAGGTTGGTGCTTAATTATATGGAAGAAACTTCAGAAAATAAGATTACTGTTGAAAGTGATCCAAGACTGGAAGTTTCAGAAAAGGCAATCAACGATAAATATCGTTTTCAAAAAGAGATTGAAGCCATGCGGAAAATAGCTGCCAATGCTGTAAAACAATTGGTTGAAAGTAAGAATACTGCTAAAAAGTTCAAAAAAGATATGACCGATGAGGATAAAGAAAAATACAAAGAACAAATTAAATTAAGTAAGGAAGTAGTCAAGAAATCCGACTCGCTCATCGATTTGTTTTTAGGAAAAAAGGATGATCGTCAGGGAATCACAAGTACTTCCATTGTAAACGTAATGGATAGAATTGGGACTGCAAGTTGGTATTCGGGAAGCAGACCCATTGGTATGACCTCAACTGAAAATATTTTATTCCAACAAGCTGCCAACCAATTGGAAACTGTTTTACAAGAAGTTAATCTATTTTTTGAAAAGGATTGGAAAATGTATCGATTAGAGATGAAAAAATTGGAATTATCTCCTTTTAAAAAAACAAAATCATTTATTATTAAAGAATAGTTTATTTAGAAAACTATATTTGCAAAACTAATAATCACTAGAAACTAAAAACATGAATAAATTAGCAATATTACTATTCGCAATTACATTAATTTCTTTTACTTCTTGTAAAGACGAAAAGAAAGAAGTTACCAAAGAAACAGAAAAAACAGAAGTAAAAAAAGAAACTTCTTTTATGGTAGATCCATCTGCAACAGAAATACAATGGACAGCTTTTAAAACTACCGATAAAATACCTGTTTCTGGTATTTTTAAAACCATCAATTTTGAAAAGAAAATGGGAGCTACTCCTGTTGAAGCATTAAATGGATTGGAATTTTCAATACCAGTAAGTAGTCTTTTTTCAAAAAACGAAGATCGTGATAGTAAATTAGTAGCTTCCTTTTTTGGTGCTATGTTAAATACCGAACTATTAAAAGGAAAAATCGCAATATCAGAAAAAGGTTGTGAAATTACGATCACCATGAATGATACCACACACGTTATTCCTTTTAAATTTGATATAAAAGACAACAAAGTTATGTTTAAAGGCACTATGAATTTAGAAGATTGGAATGCCCTAGAAGCTTTAGAATCTTTAACTAAAGTTTGTATAGGCCTTCATAAAGGAGCGGATGGAATTAGTAAAACTTGGGCAGATGTTGAGATAATGGTTAATACCACTTTAATAAAGCATTAAAAGTTTTCTAAACTAATAAATACTTTTAAAGACCGTCTTATTCAGGGCAAACTCATACTTTTATTTTTAAAAAGCGTAACATTTCATTTTAAGCACGTTATCTTTTTTAAAAATCTAACAGTTAGAAAAATCAAAAAACACAACTCTCTGGATATCAACATACACAAAAAAGTGTGAGTTTGCCCTGCCGTCTTATTAATTGACGGTCTTTTTTATTTTATTTACACATCGTTTCATTATAATAATTATATTTGTAAGAAATAGTCTTTAAAATTTTATGAGAATATCCCGATATAAATATTTTATTACTGCGATTGTTTGTTATTGCTTTTCAATAATAAATACAAATAGCTTTGCACAAGATTTAGAACCCCGATTTTTATCATCGACACCCTTAAAAACAAATTACTCGGGAATTGTTTATGGGTATTCTTCGGGAGATATTTTATTAAACTCTCAAGAAATTGAAGGGTTGAATGCTAAATTAAATTCCGTAGCTGTTTTTTATGGACATAGCTTCAAAATATTAAATAAACCTGCAAAATATGATGTTGTTTTGCCTTATGCTTTCGGAAAACTTAATGCAATAGTTTCTCAAGTAGATACCACTGCTTATAAAAATGGTTTTGTAGATCCAACCATTAGACTTTCTGTTATTTTAATTGGAGACCAAGCTCTAAATTTAAAAGATTTTGCACAAAGAGATGTAAAAAAATTTAAATTAGGCACTTCATTTAAAGTTAAAGCTCCTTTAGGAAGGTACGACGAAACAAAACTAATTAATTTGGGAGCTAATAGATGGGCATTCCAATTAAAAGTTGCTGCATCGTATCAACCTGTAAAAAAGATAGTTTTAGAACTTCATATAGACTCTTGGTTTTTCACAGAAAACTCTTCGTTTAATAATGGAAATAAATTAGCCCAAAAACCTTTATTTAATACTCAATTACATATAGCATATTTATTTAATCCAAAATTTTGGATTTCAGGTTCTATTGGTCAAGTTGCTTTTGGAGAAACGTCTATTAATGGTATTAAGCAAGACAACAATCAGGAAAATTCAAGGTATGGCTTTACAGCTTCCTACAAAATAGGTAAACTTGGATCTCTTAAGTTTGCATTAACAAATGGGCTTTATATAGGTTCAGGAGCAAATTTTACCACTGGGCTTTTGGGTTATAGTTTTGTCTGGTTTGATAAAACTAAAATTGAATAAGTTAAAGTTATATTTTTTACTTTTTTTATTTGGCTCTATGTTGATTTAGGTGGGTAACTATAAATCCAAATTTTTGTTTTTAGTAAATTTCACTTAAAATAAAGCCTTATGTCTGTGTTTACAGACCTACTAGGTTTTTAAAACCTAGTAGGTCTAAATTCCTAAATCAAAACCTACTGAGAAAGGAATCTAAAAATAAGCCACCCACTACAAACAGCATAGAACCTTTTATTTCTAGTATACTCAAAAAAATAAAGAAACTCTATTATTGGTATTTTTAATTATAACTTGATATTTTCAAGCGGTATGTAAAGAAATAAAATTGTAGATTCACTTTCTTTAAATTACCACTATGAAAAAATATTTATTTTTTGCTTTCTTTTTCTTTTTTATTTATAATCTTCAATCTCAAATATTGATTGCATTGTTACTAGGTGATAAACTAAATACTGGAAACATTGAATTTGGACTTGATGGAGGAATTAATTTTGCAAGCATTTCAAGCCTTGATAATAGAGATTATATTAGAGCTTTTAATCTTGGATTTTATTTTGATATTAAATTGAAAGATCATTTTTTATTAAACACTGGAGTTTTAGTAAAATCTTCTTTGGGTTCAGGTAATTTATCTGCCAACGATTTGTTATTATTAGGTGCAACTGTAAACGAGCCTACTGGCGGTCAATACAACCAAAAACTAAATTCTTTTGCAGTTCCTATAATGGCTAAATATGTATTTGATAATAATATGCATATCGAGCTTGGTCCTCAAGTGGGCTGGACGTATAACGGTTGGATAGAATATAACTACGATGTTGATGGGATTTCAGGAAAATTAAAAGAAAATAATAGAGATGATCTTAACTGGTTTGAAATGGGAGTTTCTGCTGGAGTTGGATATCGAATATTAAAAGGATTGGGCTGGACACTTGGAGTTCGTTATTATTATGGATTTACCAATGTTTATAAAGGAAAATCTGGAACTACCAATGATGCTTTGTATTTAAAAGTTAACATTCCGTTTGGGGTGAGTAAAGAGAAAAAACAAGCAGCTGAAGAAATGAAAATTTATCTTAAAACTAAAAAAGAAGAAAAAAAGGCAGCTCGTAAAGCCGTAAAAGACGAAAATTGATTACATCGATTTTTACTATAAAAAAGCAGATGAAATATCGGATATTTTTTATTTTAACTTTAGTTTTTAACATTCTTTTTGCACAAAATAATCTGGTTGAAAACGATAGTATTTCAGAAAATATAGAAACTCTGTTTATTGAAAAACATCTACAACAGCTTAATATAAGTTTTGAAGTTAGTAATGAACGAACTAATTATAAAGTTCCTTATGAGGGTGAAAATATTTTAGTTAAATCGAACTTAAATATCCGTTACGCATTTGTTTTTAGTTATAAGTTTTTGTCTATAAGATTAGGATTACGACCTCAAATTTCAGATTTAGAAGAACAAAACAAAGGAAAGACAAAGTTGTTTAGATTGCGAGTTAAACTTCTGTTTGATAAATGGTCTCATAATATAGAATACCTTAGAAACAAAGGGTATTATATTGAAAATTCCGCAGGTATTAATATCGAAGAGGTAAATAACAATTTTCATATTCAATTTCCGAGCTTAGTAAGCAGCATAATTCAAGGTAACTCCTTCTATAAATTCAACGATAATTATTCGGTTAGAGCGGTGGAATCACAAACAGAAATTCAATTAAAAAGCACAGGTACTTTTATGCCAGGGATAGATTATAAATATTATAATTTAAAAGGTGCAGATAAAGTAAAAATTTCTCCAGATGAAATAATTTTTCG
>CAZIMW010000139.1:0-7397 GCA_964540425.1 uncultured Flavobacterium sp. | reverse complement strand
AATAGTTACATCTTTTAAAGATCCAGCGGGTGGTTCGTATCCTAGTATGCTTGAGTTAAGAGTTTTAGCAGGTACAGGTTATATAGGAGGATACAGTCCAACTTATTACACGGTAGGTTCGGATATGCCTCAAGATGATTATGGTTATACTTCTGTTTCGCAAGTTGAAGATGCAGCAAACAATCTTTTAGTTAAGACACAAAACAATCCAGCTGATACTAGTTATATTACTTATTCATATACATTTAATGCAGGAGCCAATGTTAGTGTTGCTCTCTTTGTTAGAGGTGTCGGAGGTCCTGCTACTGGCGGTGGTGGAGGTAGCTTTGGGTATAACAGTGGAGATGAAGAAATACGAGCTGATTCTGTAACTATCACAGCAATTAATTAATTCATAAAATGAAAAACTATCGAAAAAAATTATTAACAAGCATATTAATAATATGCCTATCTGTTAACGTTACTTCTCAAAATAATAAAAGTAACGTTACAGAATCGGATAGTAAAATTGAAAAACAAGATAAAAAAAGTAAAAAGAAAAAAAAGAAAAAAGTAAAGTTGCCTAATATTGATTTGAGTCATTGGAAAGTTACATTGCCAGTTGCAAATGACAAGGGTAAACCAATTGAAATTGAACCTCCAGAAATATTAGATTTTGCAGAAATTGATGCTGCAAAGCCTTATATGTATATAGATTCAACAAGAGGAGCTATTGTGTTTCATGCTATGCCAACAAATTCTAAGACTAGAAATACGAAGTATACAAGGTCTGAATTAAGAGAACAAATGGAGCCTGGAAATAATAATGTGAATTGGACTTTTGCACAAGGAGCATATATGAAAGGTAAAATACAGATGGAATCAACAACTAGAGATTCGGAGGGAAAATATCATAGAACCATTATCATGCAAATTCATGGTAGATTAACTAATGAACAACGAGATTTAATTGGAGCAAAAGATAATAATGCGCCACCTATTTTAAAAATTTATTGGGATAAAGGTAAGATACGTATAAAAACAAAAGTGTTAAAAAATACAAATGCTTCTGATGCTGCAATATTACTTAAAGGTGCATGGGATAATGATGAAGGTTTTAATTTTGAACAAGAAGTTGGGTTTAGTAAATTTATTTTAGAAGTCAAAGTGTCAGACGGAAAAATGGTAGTTATATTGAATAAAAGCGAGTATAAGGTTTATGAAAATATACATATAAAACGTTGGGGAGTTTATGAAAACTACTTTAAGGCTGGTAATTATTTTCAAACTAGAGATGAAGGTGCTTTTTCAAAAGTTAGGTTTTACGAGTTAGAAGTAAAACATTAAAAGAATTAGTTATTTGAGTTTTGATTTTAGCCGTTAACCTTTATTGGTCGGTTGCTTTTTAATAAAGATTAATTTGCTAAAAGAACATGAAAAAGTGCTAAAAAGAGGAATCAAAAATATATATAATTTAGTAACTTTACAACCTCAATTTTGGTTAACCAATTTATAGAATATGAATTTAGATTTAAATATTAAAAGTAATCAAGAAGTATTAAACATTATTATTTCAAACATTAGAGAGTTCATAAATTATAAGAATTTAGAACCCGGAGAAAAACTTCCTTCTGAGCGCATGTTGTCTGAAAAATTTGGAGTAAGTAGAAGTAATGTTCGTGAAGCTATTCAAAAATTAGAATTTTATGGTTTACTAAAATCAATTCCTCAGAGTGGTACATTTGTAGCAAACATAGGTGTAATAGCTTTAAATGGCATGATTGATGATATTTTAAGACTAGAAGATCCTGACTTTAAATCATTAGTAGAAACACGAATTCTTTTAGAACTTAAAACGGTACAATTAGCAGCAACTAGAAGAACAGAAGAAGATTTAGAGCAAATAAAAGAAACTTTAGATGCATATAAAGAAAAAACATTAAATAATGAAGACTCAGTTCAGGAAGATTTATTGTTCCATTTAGCCATTGCAAAGGCTAGTAGGAATAGTTCTATGAATACCTTTATGCTTAGAATAACACCGAAGATTATTACCAATTTTGAAAAATATCATGTATGTGATGTAAGTCAATCATTATTGTCCATTGAAGAGCATAATGATATATATGAAGCAATAAAAAATCAAGACCCTAAAGCAGCTAAGCAAAAGATGAAGGTACATTTTAAAGTGCTATATCAATATTGCTATAATATTGAATAAAAGTAGTTTTAAGAATTAACAGGCAGAACATTTAACTTTTTAATTAAGGATTTAGAATTTTAAGTCAAAAAAAATATTGAACTTAAGTATAGGAAAAAATTGTCTAAACATAAACATAAATAAAACGATATGAGTTTCAAAATAGAAGGATTAAGATGGTGGGTAATAGCTTTGATAGCTTTGGCAACTGTAATTAACTATATAGATAGACAAGCCTTGGTAGTGTTATGGCCAAGTATTTCAGAAGATTTATATCCGGATAAATCAATGACAGAAAGGAAAGAAATTTATGCTCTAATTTCGGTAGTATTTATGTTTTCGTATGCATTCGGACAGTCTATTTTTGGAAAAATATTTGATAAAGTTGGAACACGGATTGGTTTTGTTTTATCTATTGGTTTTTGGTCAATATCTACAGTGCTTCACGCCTTTGCAAAAGGTGTGTTAAGCTTTTCTATTTTTAGATCTTTGTTAGGGATATCTGAGGCAGGAAACTGGCCTGGAGCAGCGAAAGGAAATGCAGAGTGGTTTCCAACTACAGAAAGAGCTTTTGCTCAAGGCTTGTTTAATTCCGGAGCTGCAATAGGTGGAATTATTGCAATACCAACCATTGCTTTTCTAACAGTTTATTTTAGTTGGCAAATGATATTTGTTATAATAGGCCTTATTGGTTTGTTATGGTTAATTCCTTGGTTAATAATAGTGAAAGCTCCGCCAAAAAGTCATCCATGGTTGACAGAAAGGGAAAAAAAATATATACTTGGAGGTCAAAAAGTAAAAGAGGATGAAGAAGGGAATCAAAAACTAGATGAATATAACCCCCCAGTTAAAGAATTACTTTCACGTAAACAAAGTTGGGGAGTTATTATTGCTTCTGCTGCAATAGATCCAATATGGTGGTTATTTGTATTTTGGATTCCTATATACCTTTCAGAAGTATACAATATGGATGTGAAATCAATTGGTATTTATGGCTGGGTGCCTTATGTTGGCGCTATGTTTGGCGCTTGGTTTGGAGGTTTATTTGCTCAAAACAGATTAAAATCTGGATGGAGTATTAATAAGACTCGTAAAATAGTTATTACTCTTGGATGTCTTATTATGCTTCCAGCTTTATTAGCTTTGTCAAACCCAGGCTCACCTATTTCGGCTGTATTAATTATGGCTGTTGTCCTTTTTGGTTTTCAAACAGCAATTGGAAATGTTCAAACCCTACCTAGTGATTTATTTGGGAAGAAGACAGTAGGTACACTTTCTGGTTTTGCAGGTACCGCAGCAAAATTATCTGGCGCTGGTTTAGTAGCTTTAGTGCCAATGTTGACGGTTGGAGGTAATTATACACCTGCATTTGTAATTGGAGCAATTTTAGCATTTATAGTAATTGCAAGTGTATGGATATTGATTCCTAAAATTGAAGCATTAAAAGCTGAAGATTAAAGCAAAATAATTGTTTTAAAATAAATTTAATAAAATAAATAGTAAATTATGAATAAAAAAGATAAAGTAGCAGTAATTACCGGAGCAACCGGCGGAATTGGTTTTCAAGTAGCAAAAAGATTAGGAAAAGATGGATATACTGTAATCTTAAATGGTATTGAAGAAGGAGCAGGAGCTGAAAAAGTTAAAGAACTAACTGCAGAGGGAATCACAGCGGAATATTATGGATTTGATGTTACAGACGACGAAGCTGTAACTTTAAACATAAATAAAATTGGTGAAAAGTATGGTAAAATCGATGTTATTGTGAACAATGCTGGAGGTTTAGGTGGAAGATCTAGATTTGAAGAAATGACCACAGAATTTTATAGATTCGTGATGGCATTAAATCTTGACTCAACATTTTTTGTGTCAAGAGCTGCAATTCCTTTTCTTAAAAAGAGCGAATATGCTTCAATAATTAATTACACCTCAAATGCAGGATGGAATGCGGGTGGTCCAGGTGCAGGAATTTATGGCACATCAAAAGCTGGAGTTCATGCAATAACAAGAGCATTGGCAAAAGATCTTGCGGAATACGGAATTAGAGTAAATGCGGTATCTCCTGGTACTATTGATACTCCTTTTCATGCCCAAATTAAATCTACAAAGCCAGAAGTTTTTGCCTCTTGGAAAAATAGCATTATGTTAGGAAGACTTGGTCAGCCAGATGATGTAGCTGGTGTTGTTTCTTTTTTAGCAAGTAGAGATGCTTCTTTCATAACAGCAGAAACTATCCAAATAGGAGGTGGTCAAGCTCTAGGAATCTAAAATCAAATATTTATTTTTTAAATTCCTTAAGCGATTAAGTAGGGTAAAACAATTAATTAAAAGTAAAGATGAGTAAAGTAATAACATTTGGAGAGATCATGTTACGGTTGGCACCTCAAGGTTTTTTAAGGTTTTCACAAGCCAACAATTTTGACGTAGTTTATGGTGGAGGCGAATCTAACGTAGCAGTTTCTTTGGCTAACTATGGAGTAGATGTTGATTTTGTAACACGTTTACCAAATAATGATATTGGAGCATGTACAATGATGGAAATGCGTAAAAGAGGCGTTGGAGTTGATAAAATAGTTTATGGTGGAGATCGTTTAGGAATATATTTCTTAGAAACTGGAGCAGTTTCTAGAGGGTCTAAAGTGGTATATGATAGAGCACACTCTGCAATTTCTGAAATTAAATCAGGAATGATTAATTGGAAAGAAGTGTTTGATGGAGCAGAGTGGTTTCATTGGACAGGAATTACACCTGCTATCTCTCAAGGAGCAGCAGATGTGTGTTTGGAAGCTGTAAAAGCAGCAAGCAAATTAGGCATTACTATTTCTACCGATTTAAATTACAGAGCAAAATTGTGGCAATTTTGTGATGATGCACATAGAGAATCGATTATGACAGAATTAACATCTTATTGCGATATCGTTTTAGGAAACGAAGAAGATGCCGAAATGCACTTCGGAATCAAGCCTGATGGAATTAGCGTTCAAACCGAAGGACACAATGTAAAAGCAGAAGCGTTTTTATCTGTTTGTGAGCAAATGATGAAAAAATTCCCAAGAGCGAAAAAGGTAATTACAACTTTAAGAGGTTCTATTTCTGCATCTCATAATACTTGGGCTGGAGTTCTATATGATGGAACTACCCTATTCCAAACACGTCAATACCAAATTACTGATATTGTAGATAGAGTTGGTGGTGGTGATTCATTTATGGGAGGTTTAATCTATGGACTATTAAAATATCCAGAAGATGATCAAAACGCTTTAGATTTTGCAGTTGCAGCATCTTGTTTAAAACACACAATCAAAGGAGACGCAAACCTAGTAACTATTGCTGAAGTTGAAAAGTTAATGGGTGGTGACGCCTCTGGTAGAGTTGTTAGATAAAATTTAAGGAACAACAATCTTAAGATATTTATTAAGTAAAACATTTATGGCACAATTTTCAAGAATAGAAGTAGCAACAGCAATGAAAGAGACTGGGATGATACCTCTTTTTTTTAATAATGATTTAGAACTAAGTAAAAAAGTTTTAAAAGCTTGCTACGATGGGGGAGCACGATTGTTAGAGTTTACTGCGAGAGGTGATTTTGCCCATGAAGTTTTTGGTGAACTCACCAAATATGCGATTAAAGAATTGCCCGGAATGATAATGGGAGTTGGCTCGGTAACAGATGCGGCAGCTGCAAGTTTGTATATGGCATTGGGAGCGAATTTTATAGTGACTCCAGTTTTAAGAGAGGATATCGCAATAGTTTGCAATAGACGAAAAGTATTATGGTCTCCAGGTTGTGGTACTTTAACAGAAATCACAAAAGCTGAAGAGTTAGGGTGTGAAATTGTGAAATTATTTCCAGGAGATATATATGGACCACAATTTGTTAAAGGAGTAAAAGGTCCTCAGCCTTGGACAAGTATAATGCCAACAGGAGGGGTGTCTCCAGATGAAGATAATTTAAGGGGTTGGTTTGATGCTGGAGTGACTTGTGTAGGGATGGGGTCAAAATTAATTAGCAAAGAAATCCTTGTCAAAAGAGATTTTAAAAAATTAGAGCAAGATTGTAGAAATGCTTTAGAAATTATAAAATCAGTTAGAAAAACCACTTAATTAAAAAGTTGAAAAGTTGGAACAAATTATAACTTTTGGTGAAGTATTAATGAGGTTATTACAACGATACTAATTTCATATAGAACTTCATTTAAATTGAAAAAATAATAAAAATTACAATCAACAATATCTTTCATTTAACAAACCATCCATTTAATTTAAATTTAACATTCTGAAGCGAAGTGGTTTTTATACCAACGCTTGTAATTTTATAAACTATGAAAAAAAAATATTTGATATTCCTCTTTTTGTATTGTACATCTCAAATCGCTAATTCTCAAACCGTTTTAGAGGCAAATGGGCCGGGTGATACTTATGAATTAATAAATTCTATATTAGCCCCTGGGTATAATGCTGTTGAAGTTCCAGATTGCAACCATTCAAGTTTTGGAAGGCATATTGATGAAATATTTGATACAGAATTGAATAAGGATGTGTTTCGATTTTATATTCATACATCACCTGACAATGATAGATGTATTAACTTTGATAGACAACGAAATGAAATAAAAACGTACGACAAATCTCCCGATAACCTATTGGGAACCCTATACGAGAAAGTAGAATACAAATGGAAATTTAAGTTAGATAACGCATTTCAACCATCAACATCCTTTACCCATATTCATCAGATTAAAGCAGTTGGAGGGTCAGAAGCATCTATGCCATTAATTACATTAACTGCAAGAAAAGGCACTCCAGATAAATTAGAACTACGCTATGCCGATGCACTTACCCAATCGACAATTCATGAAGTTGATCTTGCCCCATTGAAAGGAGTGTGGGTTGAAGTGACAGAAACAATCCTTTATAATGAAGCAGGTTTAGGTGAGTATGAAATACTAATAACTAAAATATCAGGAGGAGAGACGCTTTTCTATTATTCTAATAATTCACTTCGTACATGGAAAACGGATGCTTCTTTTTGTCGACCAAAATGGGGGGTTTACAGAAGCCTGAATAATTCTATAAATTTGAGAGATGAATATGTGTTATTTGCTGATTTCTCAATCAAAGAAATTAGTGCCTTGTCGTTGTCAGATTATTCATTTGGAAATAAAAGAATCCTAGTTTACCCTAATCCAGCTAATAATCAATTGTTACTATCTGAAAA
>CAZIMW010000138.1:0-7525 GCA_964540425.1 uncultured Flavobacterium sp. | reverse complement strand
CGTTCAATAAGTCGTAAATCTTCTGTAACAATTTCTGCAATACCACTCATTTCTTGTTTAAATTCAATTTCTTTATGGTAGGAAGTAATCAATTTTTTTGGTAATGAAACATCAATAAGATAAAATCCTTCACTATCCGGAATTAAAGAAATGCTTTTAACTCTTCCTGTTAATGTTCCAAATTCTGTGTCTGGATAATTTTCTAGTCTTATATTTACTTTTTGTCCTTCTTTAATTTTACCTGAATTTTGAGCAGGTGTTTTTAATCGTGCAATAAATGAGGAATTTGTAGAAGGTATGATTGTAAAAACTAAATCTCCCTGATTTACATTTTGGTTTTTAGTCCAATAGTTTAAAAATAAGACCTTGCCATCGATATTTGATTGTAGTACATAACGAAACTCCCAGTCTCTAATACTTTTTTTAAGTTGGTTGTACGATTGTATTACATTTTTTAGCAATACCATTTCTTCTTTTGTTTTATTTATTTGGGTTCCTTTAGAGGTTTTTTTAGCATTGCTAATGGCTTCTCTTATCTGTGAAACAGAAACACTCATGTTTTTATAATTTCGCTCTGCTTGTAAATATTCTAACTGTTTGTTTTCATAATCCATAGCAGAAATAACACCTTTATTAAAAAGAGTTTTATTACGCTCTAAATTTTTTCTTTTAAATTCAAGTTCAGATTCGTTTAGTTTTTTTTGAGCCTTCAAATTTGATAATCGGTTGTTTAATTCAACTAAAGAAAATTTATTTGCAATGGCATCGTTTGAAAATGGGTCTAATTGTTTGTTAAGTAAATACTGAATATAGCTATTTTCAAAAAGTGCATAATTAGTATCTATATCTCCAAGAAATAATATAGGAAGACTGTCTATTGGAAAACTAAAGGATTTATTATTTATCTTAATGGTGTCTATTACAGCTTTTAATAATAATACATCTTGATAATTGGAGGTATTTTCTATAATTGCAAGAGGTTGAAATGGTTTTACTAACTGATTATCTTTTACTAAAACAGTATCTAACATTCCTGTGCTATTGGCATACTCTTTTTGAGGTGGGATTTGAGTAGTAATTATTGCGTTGGAAACAATAATATCTGGATATTTTACAAACCAAGTAATAGCCAAAACCATCACAATTAATGCTAAAAATAAAACACTTCCTCTGCGAATCATCCAATTGGGTACTTTGGAAAGTATTTCTTGTACTTCTTCACTTCTTAGCTCTATGTTGTCTAAATTATCTGACATACTACTTCCTGTGTAGACAGGTATCTATTGTTTTATTAATTCCCAAGTTCCAGTTGGTTCTTCACTAAATGATAATAACTCCCCTTTTGCTTTACCAACTCCTTATGTGTTCCTTTTTCTATTATCTTACCATTATCCAAAACAACTATTTGATGTGCATTTTTTACGGTACTTAAGCGATGTGCAATAACAACTACCGTTTTGTCTTCAAAAAACACATCCAATTTTTCCATAATGGTTTTTTCATTATTAGCATCTAGTGCAGATGTTGCTTCATCAAAAAACAAAAAATTAGGGTTCTTATAGACTGCTCTTGCAATAAGTAAACGTTGTTTTTGTCCCGTACTTAATCCAACTCCTTCCATACCAATTTTGGTATTGTAGGATAAAGGCAAACTTTCTATAAAATCTTTAATATTTGCTACATCAACTGCGTGGGCTAATTTCTGCTTATCTACATAATCTACACCTACTGCAATATTATTAGCAATAGTATCACTAAAAATATATCCTTCTTGCATTACAACTCCACACCCATAACGCCACGATTTTTGAGATACATTTTTTAGGTCGTGATTACCAATTTTAATTTGCCCTTTGTTAGGCTCATAAAACTTTAAAAGAAGCTTCATTAAGGTAGTTTTACCGCTTCCGCTTACACCAACAATTGCCGTTATTTTATTGGCAGGAATATGTAAATCCAACTTTTTTAATACTAGCTGATTGCTTCCTATATATCTAAACGAAACTTTGGAAAGTGTAAGGTCTGCGTTTTTTGGTAAATCGGTTATTTTCTCTTCATCATTCTTTTCTTCATCATCTTTGTTATGAATTTCAGAAAGTCGTTCTAAAGATATTTTAGCGTCTTGCACTTCACGAATAAAATTAATAAGCTGACTTATAGGAGAATTAAGTTGCCCTACTATATAAGTAATGGCAAGCATCATACCTAAGGTAATTTCACCATCAATAACCAATTTTGCAGAAAGTACAGTGATAAGGATATTTTTAAGCTCATTTATAAAACCAGAACCAACACTTTGATATTGTTCTAAAGCCAACCCTTCTATAGAAATTTTAAACAATCTTGCTTGCAAAAACTCCCAACCCCAACGCTTTTGTTTTTCTGCGTTATGGAGTTTAATTTCTTGCATCCCATTAATAAGCTCAATTACCTTGCTTTGTTCCTGGCTAACTTGTGAGAAACGTTTATAATCCAAATCTCTACGTTTTTTTAAGAAAATGAGTATCCACAAAAAATAAAGAAAACTTCCAATTATAAATATTGCGAATATAGATAGGCTATAATACCCCAATACAATACCAAAAATCACAAGATTAAACATCGAGAACAGCACATTTAAGGAAGATGTGGTTAAAATACGCTCTATACGTTTATGGTCATTGATACGTTGCAGTATATCACCTGTCATTCTTGTATCAAAAAATGCAATAGGCAAGTTCATTAATTTTATAAAGAAATCTGAAATTAAAGAGATATTAATACGTGTACTTAAGTGTAATAATATCCATCCTCGTATTACCTCAATAGAGGTTCTGCCAATAAACAAAGCTAATTGTGCAAAAAGTATAAGGTAAATAAAGTTGATGTCTTGATTTTTAATACCAACATCTACAATGCTTTGGGTTAAAAAAGGAAAAATAAGTTGCAATAAACTACCTGCTAAAAGCCCAATAATTAACTGTACTAAAAACTTTTTATACCTAAAAATGTATTTGGATAAAAAGGAGAATCCTAGGCTTTTTTCCTTTTCATCCCATTCACTATCATAAAATTTGGGTGTGGGTTCTAAAAGTAAAGCGACACCTTCTTCTGTTTCTTCAGTTGCATTGTTGCCTATCCAATTTTTTAAAAATTCTTCTTGGGTGTATTTTAATAACCCGTGAGCTGGATCCGAAACATAAAATAAATCTTTTTTAATTTTATAAAGAACTACATAGTGGTTTTTGTTCCAATGCAATATGCAGGGTAATGGTACTTCTTGTAGTTTTTGTATGTCTATTTTTACTCCTAAGCTTCTAAAACCTATGTTTTCTGCTGCATTGCATAGGTTTAAAAGATTGCTACCAGATCTTACTGTTTCAGACAGGCTTCTTATTTGTTGTAAAGGGAGTGTTTTTTTATAGTGATTGGCTATTATTTTTATGCAGGTGGGACCGCAGTCTTTGGAGTCTGGTTGTTTGTAATTTGGGAATTTTATCATTTATAAAGAAACCCTCTTATTACTTATATTTGATTCTTTTTTATGCAAAACATTACCATTTGAATCTTTAATAATAAAAATATACTTCTTCTTAGAATTTAAATAAAGCAGTAATTTATTTTCTCCATTTTTAATTATCTTTTGATTATAGGGAATTGCTTTATTCTTAGATTCAAAATATTCATTTGTCAAATAGGCTTGTAATAAAATAGACTTCTTATTGTTAATTATTTTTTTTGGAAGAATAATTTCATACTCTTTATTTCCTATTACTGAATGTAAATAATTATTTTCAGTTGGATTAACTATTAATAAATCATACATGTTTTTAAACTTGTATAGTAATGTGTCTTTTGTTGTGCTTAAATCTATCAAAACAGGTTTTTTAAATTTTGAATACTCTTTAAATACTGTTTGGCTGATAGTTAAAGGGTCTATTTTTGTTTCATCTTTAAACCTTTCTGCCATCCACATAATTCCTTCATTATCACTTTGTTCTTTTATGTGGGAATAGCCCGCATATACAAATATTTTTTCTTGCGGATTATTTAAAACAAAATCAATTAAATTATTTGCTTGATTCTCTTCTCTTTTATTAATTTCTCTAGAATTTTCTTTTTGCTCGTAAGGTATAATCGTAAAACCCATATTAATTGCAGAGCGAATAAAATTAGCGAAATAAGGTTCTCTACTGTAATACCCTGTAGTGCTAATAGGATATTTTCTTTTATTTATTAGCGTATCTGACCAATATAGCGTTTCAATTGCTAAATATTTAAACCCTTTTTCATGTAAGGGCTTTAATAATGTTTCTGCAAAAAGTCTGTTCTTAGGAACATGATGTGCCTCATTAAGCATAACAATACGATAGTCTTTAATGTTTTTTTTTATATAGGAATTGGCTTTATAGGTTTTTGTTTTTTTATTTAATACTAAACTTCCATAATTCTTCTTAGTCATATTATCATAATGAACGTAGGAATATGCCGACTCCATCATTTGTTTATAAGTATCAAAAATATGCGTATCTAAATCTTTAAATTTATTTTCATTTTCAATTAAAATCTTAATAGGTTTAAAATAATTAATAGAGCCAACTGAGTCAATATAGGAGCTGTTTGATAACCTAATTGTTTCATACATTTCATCAATCTTTTCTTCTTGAGCTAATAGTATTGATGTTAAAAGAATAAAGCAAAATATTATTAATTTTTTCATTTTTTCTGTGTTTTTTTTTCTGAAATATTTTTTTCGAATAATTATTTATTGCTATCTTAATTTTTTAGATAAACTATTATTCCTTCCATATATTAGTATAGGGATTAAATTTACAAAGTTCTGTTTTATAAAATAATTTATTATTTATTTTAATGTCTGAATTGCTAATACAAGAATATCTAAACTGACAGTCTTTACATTTTTCAATTTGATCGTTTGAAATATACCATTTACTCTTAAACTCTCTTTGAGAAATAATGTCGATAATTTTATCACTACTTATATCCCCATACATCTTTTTATGACCAATATAGTTATTTATTGAGCCGTCACTACAAATACTTACTTTTCGATTAAGCCCTACGTTATGCTTTTGAGATTCTGAAAAGACAGATATATTGTAGAAAAAATTCTTCTTATCAATTATTTCTTTAGCATCTTCTCTAATATCTTTTACAGAATAAAATATTTTGTAATCATATAATAAATCTTCATCTGTAACAATCTTGTTGTTATTAGCATTATATATGTTAATTCTCCTAATTCTTGGATGCTGTTCTATTAATTTAAAAAAGAAGCTCTTAGATATACTTGGGTTAAAGGGTATTATTAAATCTATAGATTTAATTCGGGTATTGTCAAAGTATGATAAAAATTCTATAATTTCTTTATCATTTAAAATAAATTCAACTCTCAATTGTACAGCTTGACAGCCTATTTCACATAGCTGATTTACAGCGTTTAAAACATTATAACTTGTATTTTCATCAATTTGTATTACGGCATTTGTTATTTTATGTGGGCTTTTCCAAGTTAAGTCAATATCTGGAAATGAGTCAGGTTCATCTGTGAAAAATGCAATTTCTTCGTTTATAAATTTCCTTGTAAAGCTAATAATTTCGTCTGGTTTGAAATTGTTTTTTTTTATAAACAAATCTATATCTGTACTGTTTAATTCTTTTATAATAGAAATATATTCATTTGGTAGGGAATAATTAGTATACCTTTCTAAATCATAAATTAAGCTTTCTTTATAGCCATTAACAATTATACACGAAGCAAATAATTTAAACCTTTTTAATTTAAGTGTCATGTTAGTAATTATAAAATATTAGAAATTGATTTATAAAAAAAGCCAACAATAAGTTTATCTGTTCCGTGATATTTGCTTTTGGCATATGTTCTAGCGTCTGTTCCTGTTTTTTTTTCATTTGACTCTTTCCTAAGTAAAAAAGCGTTAACAGGTAGATCTTCTCTCAAATGATTTGGAAAAAAATCTTCAATTAACTGGTATTTTCCTTTGTTTTTGTTTCCCATAGTTAATTTCTTGTTAAGTATTCTGCTATTTTTTTATCTAAGTGGTAATTACACGGATATGATACCATGTCATATTGCCCCCAAGGATTAACCTCTAAAAATACAAATCTACCATCTTTTGTTTTGATAAAATCTAAAGAACCTGTCTTTAAACCTAGTGTGTACATAAGTTTTTTAATTTTTGATTCTAGTACATTTGGTAATTTATATGGCGTATTTCTGTTCCCGTTTTCATTATTGTACATTCTAAAATCGATATTAGTTTGCTCATCTAATTGAGAAAAAATAGCCATAGAATAACATTTATCATTCAAATAAAAAGTTCTAATTTCAATTTCTTTATCTAATGCCTCTTGAAATAGAGAAAGAAAAAAATAGTTTGGTATTTTTTTCATTGATGTTTTATCTAATAATTCAGTAAACATACAGGCTGAAATTTTAAAAGATTTTTTTTCAATTTTATTAAATAAATTACCTTCTCTTATAGGCTTAGTAATTACTTTGTGATGCTTTTTAATAAACAATTTGAGTTTTGTTTTTTCATTTGTTAATAGAGTATCCGGTATATCAATCTTTAATTCCTTTGCAGCTATTAACATTTCCATTTTAGAGGGCTGTTTGGTAATCTTACCTCCTAGACATATATTTTTAACTTGCCAAGAATTAAATATAGCATACAATCCAGAGAAAAACTCACTAGTGATGTGATTAGCAATGGAACCTAAATTAGAATTTTCTTTAAGGTTTTTAGTGAGATTAGGGAGTGTAAATTTCCTGAACCAAATAGCACTTAGCATATCAGTATTAAAATGTTTTTCCTGTATTCTGAAGAATGTTTTGTTTTTCCTTATGCCAAATTCGTGTGATACTGAATAATTACCAATGTCATTATCAACATTATACCTTATAGGATCAAACCCTAAATAAAAAATCCAATCCATTACATTATTTGTAGATGAATCACCACTAGTAGTAACAATTAAAATTTTCATGTAAATTTTTTAAAAGAGTAACATTTATTTTATAATCAGCAACAAAATTTCCATAAAAAACGCAATTTAGAATAGAATTTAAATTGCGTTTTAATCTATAAATCTTCGGATTTATTATTGTTCATTTTCAGGACAAGTATCTGGGTCATCTTTCCACCAATCATCACCAACGTAAGTTCTTCTGTAAGTTCCGATACAATTTCCTCCAGTAATTTTTTGAGTTTCAGATTTTGTTAACTTGAAATCATCTAAATTAATTTTCATAATAAATAAATTTAATTTCACCTACTCTGTTAAAGGCTTTTCGGTTTCCGCCTATAATTTACAATAACCAAAAACATTTTTAAAAACCCTATACTCTATTTTCTAATCTTTAGTAATATTTTACTATTTTTAGCATCAAATAATAATTGATATGCAAGTAGGTTCTAAATTAAAGGTTTTTAGAGAAGCAAAAAGGTTGACCCAACAAGAAATAGCAGAATACCTTGATGTTTCTCAAAAAACTTACTCTAAT
>CAZIMW010000137.1:5200-7608 GCA_964540425.1 uncultured Flavobacterium sp. | reverse complement strand
TGCCTACTGCCTACTGCCTACTGCCTACTGCCTACTGCCTACTGATTTAAACGCCATCACTTTAATTTCCACCACCAAATGCGGATGTGGTAATTGATGCACCGCCACTGTGGTTCTTGTTGGTCCGGTTTCTTTACTGAAATATTGTGCATAGACTTCATTGTAACCCGAAAAATCATTCATATTTACCAAAAAACTGGTAACATCAACTACATCTTCAAGAGCAGCACCTTCAGTTGCCAGAAAATCTTTAATATTTTCTAATACCGCTTTTGTTTGTTCTCGAATGTCCAAACGAACCGTCCCCATTTCATCTATTTGATGAACACCAGCAAAGGTATTATCCGCCAAACGAGAACTCGTTCCCGAAATAAAAATAAAATCTCCAACTCTTTTTACGTGTGGATAAGCTCCTCTTGGGGTTGCTTTTCCTTCTACTAATCTATTTTTCATACTTATTGTTTTTAGACCTCACAGGTTTTGGAAACCTGTGAGGTCTTTTTGTAAGTTACTATTGTTTTATTCAAGAATTAATGATTTTTTATTTTCATCAAAATTCAAAATTTGATTTTCAATATAATAAATAAAATTTTCTTTATCATCAAATAAACCTATTACCTCGTTTCGAGATAACAATGTTTTTTTATCAGATATTAATGATAAAAAAGAGGAATGGTTGTATTTGTATATGTCAGAAACAAAATTATGAAGAATAGGATTGGTGTTGATGTATACTATTAAATTCCTTAAGTAACTTTCTTTTTCAATAAGTTTTCTTTTAAACCTATCTTGAAATAAACTTCCAGTTCTATTGTGTTTTTTGTTAATTGATTTTGAATATGAATTGAAAAAATTTGAAAAGGCTTGCGAAATATTTTTATCGGAAGGGTCTTCTTTTGTATAAAGCAGCAAATGAAAATGGTTTTTTAATAAGCAATACGACCAAATATTTGCAATAGGAGTGATATGTTTTTTAAGTAGATTTAAAAAATAAGTATAATTCATTTCTTCAATGAAAATATCTTCCTTATTATTTCCTCGATTGAAAATGTGATAATAATAACCAGATTTTAAAGGCTCGTATTTCATTTAATTATTGTGTATGAGACCTCACAGGTTTCCAAAACCTGTGAGGTCTTTTTGTAAGTTACATGTTTTTCACAACTTCATTGTCGTGTAAAATTTCTTTAGTTTCTTTGAGCACCAACGTTAGCTTTTCTTCCAAACTCATTGTTTCTGTTAGTTTTTTGTCATCTAATAAATTCAGAATTGCTTTGTCCTGTGCTCTTCCTCTTTTCATCGCTTCGGAATAAGGAATATCTGCATTAAAAGTTACTAGTGAATATTTAGAATTATACTTTTCCGGAAAATTATCTTCAAAAGCAATTTCTAATTTTCTCTTTTCTTGAAATAAAGGATTTGCTGTATGCTCCTTCATTTCATAAAAGTTGTCTATCGCTAAATCGGCAATTGCATCGGTGTCTTTTTTACGCTCTTTTTGGTATTCTGAAAAGATGGTTTTCCAGTCGCCTTCGTACTTTTCAATATATTTATCCAAGACTACCACATCTTCAAAAGAAGCAATCATTCCTTGTCCGTAAAAAGGAACAATCGCGTGAGCAGCATCGCCCATAATCAATGTGTTTCCGTAGGCATTCCAAGGGTGACATTTTACGGTTCCTAGATGTCCTGTTGGGTTTTCGAAAAACTCTTCTGTTAAATTTGGCATTAGTGCAATAGCATCTGGGAATTCTCTTTCAAAATATTCAGTTACCTTTTCTGGTGTGTTTAGTTTTTCGAAATTATCGGCTCCCGTTTCGTGAGCTAAAAATAAAGTTACGGTAAAACTTCCATCGAGATTGGGTAATGAAATCAACATGTTTTCACCTCTTGGCCAGATATGAAGTGCGTTGTTATCGGTTCTATATCCTCCGTTTTCTAGAGCCGGAATCGTTAATTCTTTATAACTATGACTCAGCCAATCCATCGAAAAACTAAGGCGAAGGTCTTTGTTGTTAAACATATTATTTCGCATCACAGATCCTGCTCCATCAGTTCCAAAAATAATGTCAGCGGAATGAGTTATTTCTTCTTTTGTATCATAATCTTTAAAAATTGCAGTAGTATTTTTTAAATCAACCGATTGACAACTTTGATTAAAAATCATCTCCACGTTTGGTAATGCTTCTGCGGCATCAAGTAAAAGTATATTGAGTCCTGGGCGAGAAATGGAGTTAATATATTTATCTTCCCGACCACTGTACAAACTCATAAATTTATTACCTTCTTTATCGTGAATCATACGTCCAAGCATTGGTAAACACAATTTTTTCACTTCGTCTTGTAATCCTACCATTCGCATCGCTTTCATGCCACGATCTGAAAAAGCTAAGTTGATAGATCTACCA
>CAZIMW010000137.1:0-5190 GCA_964540425.1 uncultured Flavobacterium sp. | reverse complement strand
GCATCTTGTGCTACTTTTCGTAAATCGGGACGTTTCTCTACTAGTTTTACTTGGTAGCCTCTTTGTCCTAGTCGAAATGCTAATAGACTTCCGCAGAGTCCTGCTCCTATGATTAAAATATTTTTCATTCTTTATTTTTTTCTCGCAAAGCCGCAAAGATGCAAAGTTTTGCTACTCGTTCTGATTACAAAAATTTATAAACTAAAACCCTTTGCGACTTAGCGCCTTTGCGAGCAATTTATTAATTCAATACTACTTTCAACCGCTTCACAAACTCAAAAACATCTTCAAAACTATTATAAAGTGGGATAGGAGCCACCCGAATCACATCAGGTTCTCGCCAATCACTTATAACACCAGTTTTAGTTAATTGTGTATGTAACTTTTTATCGGCACTTTTTACTTGAATAGATAATTGACAACCACGTTCCTCTGGATTTGAAGGAGTAATGATGTTAATTCGATCATCATTCATTTCATTAATTAAATGTTCTAAATAGCCAGTTAATTTTTTAGATTTGGCTCTAATGTTTTCAAAACCAGCTTCTTCAAATATATCTAATGAAGCTTTAATGGCAGCCATCGATAAAATTGCAGGATTGCTCAACTGCCAACCTTCGGCTCCCGACAACCCATCAAATTCGTGACGCATATTAAAACGTGTGTCTTTGTTATGTCCCCACCAGCCTGTAAATCTGTTTAATTCTGAATTGTTTGCGTGACGTTCGTGAACAAAACATCCACCCAAACTTCCTGGACCGCTGTTTAAGTACTTATAGGTACACCAAACGGCAAAATCGGGACCATTTTCGTGTAAATTTGGTTGAATATTACCAACTCCGTGTGCCAAATCAAAGCCAACCATACAATTGTATTGATGACCAAGTTTGGTTATTTTTTTAATAGGAAATGATTGACCTGTGTAATAATTGGTGTTTCCAATCATTAATAAGGCAATTTCATTTCCTTGCTCTTTCATTATTTTTTCAAGATCTTCAAAACGGCATAATTCTTCTCCTTCACGTGGTTTCCATAAAATTAACCCCTCTTTTGGGTCGAATCCGTGGAATTTTAACTGACTTTCAACCGCATATTTATCTGAAGGAAAAGCATCGCTTTCAATCACAATTTTAAATTTGCTTTTGGTAGGTTGATAAAACGAAACCATCATAAAGTGAAGATTGGCGGTAAGGCTATTCATAATTACGACTTCACTTGATTTTGCACCAACGATTTTCGCCATAGTATTGGTAAGAAATTCGTGATAAGGAAGCCAAGGATTTTTCGCATCGGTATGACCTTCTACACCAAATTTAGCCCAATCTTTTAACTCTTGCTGAAGGTATTCGGATGTTTTTTTAGGTTGTAACCCTAATGAATTTCCACAGAGATACACCAATTCCTCATTTTTATCATTTGTTGGAATCAAAAATTTTGAACGAAATTCCTTTAAAGAATCCTGTTGATCTTGTTGTTGTGCGTATGCTAGATTGTTTTCAAACATAAATAGTATTAGTTTTGAACTCAAACAAAAATAGGATAAATCCTGTTTTTATGACAGTATCTTTAAATAATATTTTAAATCAGTGAAATTTAAGCACAGGATTTATAATTTTCAGTAAAAACATATTACAAAATAAATGGATTTTAATAAAGAATTTGAAACCAATCGAGAGACTTGGAATAAGAAAGTTGCCATACATTCTGAAAGCGATTTTTATAATTTAGCCGAATTTAAAAAAGGAAATAACTCGCTTCATAGCTATGAATTAGAAGCTTTGGGCGATGTTTCTGGAAAATCATTGTTGCATTTACAATGTCATTTTGGGCAAGATACTTTGAGCTGGACTAGAATGGGAGCGAAGTGTACGGGTGTTGACCTTTCGGAAGAAGGAATCCGTTTAGCAAAGAAATTGAATACAGAACTTGGCCTAGATGCAACCTTTATTTGTTGTAATGTGTTGGATACCTCAAAATATATTAAAGAGAAATTCGATATTGTTTTTACAAGTTTTGGCGTAATTTGTTGGTTGCCAGATTTAAAACCTTGGGCTCAAATGATTTCTGAAAGATTGAAACAAGGAGGTGTTTTTTATATTGCCGATTTTCATCCAATTCCGTGGATGTTTGATTATACGGTAAGTCCGCCAGTTTTAAAATATGGATATCAGCAAAAAGAAGCAATTTATGAAGAGTACGACGGAACTTATGCCGATGAAAATTCTGCAATGGTAAGTAAAGATTTTACTTGGAATCACAGTTTAGGAGAGGTAATAACCTCTTTGGCAAATGCAGGATTAACTATCGATTATTTAAATGAATACGATGCTACGCCCTATGATATTTTTCCAGATTTGATAAAAAATAATAACGGAATGTTTGAGTTTGAAACTAAAAAATATCCTTTGGTTTTTGAAGTAAAAGCAACTAAAAAGTAACTTAGTTTTTTACTGAAATATCAGTAAAAAACACTTTAAAAAGCTTTGTTGAGTCTTGATGTACTGTTGAGAAAGTAAGCCCATTTATTATAGTATAGTCTTCCCAAGTTGTTGAAAGTGAGGGTCTATTTAGATTTCCTTTTCTGAAACTCCATTCTTTAATTTGGTAATTTTTATCGTAGTAAAAATCGTAAGCATCGCCAGGAGTATAGCCGCTTTTATTTGTATAGGTTGCCGTTAATTTATTTAGTAAATCTCCAGAAATTGGTGCTGTTACTTCTTGTTGCTCTGAAAAAGTAATATCAGAATCCCATATCATATTAAAAGGGGCCATTAACCAAAACTTGTCGTTAATAAAAGCTTTGTCAAATTTAACAGAAAGTGAATCAATATTGTTTCGATTATATTGAACGGTATCGGTTATCGAAATCATTTTTACTTCGTTTGTTTTTGGATGAAACTCCCAAGAACGTGAAAATGTTTTTCTTCCTTTTATCACATTAAATGTATATTGAATTTCGGATACATTTTTCCAGTTTTGATAACCTAATTTATTGGCTATTATTTCAGCAGTAGTTATTTCAGTTAAAGCTTTAACCTCTGTCGTTTTTTCTTTGTTTTCAGATCGTTTTTCATTAGTACAAGCCGTAAATATGCTTACTATTAGTATTGAAAATAATATATTTTTCATTCTCATATATTTGTGGCAAAAGTAGAAAAACTATTTTTTATTTACTTATTAAATATTACTGTTGTCCGATCAAAAATTAATCGTAATATTGCAATATAACAATTAAAGAGTATGGGAATTACAAAATCTGAAATATTTACCAAAGAGCAAAATCAAATTGCAAGCATTACAAAAGTACTGGGACATCCAGCAAGGGTTGCAATATTAAACCATTTGTTTCGTATTAACGCATGTGTTTGTGGCGATTTAGTAGAAGAAATAGGATTGGCACAAGCAACTATTTCACAACATTTAAAAGAATTAAAAAACGAAGGACTCATAAAAGGAAACGTTGATGGAACAAGTGTTTGTTATTGTATCGACACCGAAAATTGGTCGGATATGAAAGAAATACTTAATTTATTTTTAAATCAAGACCTTCAGGATTCCGAAAGTTGTTGTGCTATATAATTTCCCCTATTTAAATATTAACATATTAAAGCATTCATTATGAAACTGTCAGAAATAAAAAATCACTTAGAAAATTTAAAAACAATAGCATTTAAATTGCCAAATGGAGAGTTAGTTCCCAATCATTTTCACGTTACCGAAGTAGGCAAAATAACCAAACACTTTATCGATTGTGGTGGTGTAGTTAGAAACGAAGAAGTAGTAAACTTTCAACTTTGGAATGCCAACGATTACGATCACCGCTTACATCCAGAAAAATTAGTGAAGATTATTGAACTTTCAGAAAAAGTCTTAGAAATTGGAGATCTAGAAATCGAAGTAGAGTACCAAGGCGATACAATTGGGAAATATAGTTTGGATTTTGATGGTAAAAATTTCTTGTTAGTTACTAAGCAAACCGATTGTTTAGCAAAAGATAATTGTGGAATTCCAGAAGGAATGCAAAAAGTAAACCTATCCGATTTAAAAGCGGAAGAAGTTTCTTGTTGTGATCCTGCTTCAAATTGTTGTTAATTATTTCAAATGATTTTTAAAACAATCACAAAAACGATTAATAAGGTGAAAGAGGTTTCTATTTCAGAAGAACGAAAGAAAATACTTCAACCACTAATTAATTATATACTAAGTAAAGAGGAATGTGGAGATTCCGTTAACCTTAATTTCATTTGTACTCACAATTCTCGTAGAAGTCATTTAGCTCAAGTTTGGGCACAAGTAATGGCGGCTCATTTTAAAGTAAAGAATGTACATTGTTTTTCTGGAGGAACAGAGGCTACAGCATTATTCTCTATGGTGAAAAATACATTAGAAGGACAAGGGTTTATTTTTAAAACAGTTAAAGAAGGAACTAATCCAAAGTTTGATATTTACTTTTCGGAAGAAAAAAAACCTGTAATAGGCTTTTCCAAAACCTATGATGATGAGTTTAACTGGAAATCTAATTTTGCAGCAATAATGACTTGTTCACACGCAGATGAAAACTGTCCTTTTATTCCTGGAGCCGAAAAAAGAATTCCGATAACTTACGAAGACCCAAAAGAATTTGATAATACACCACAACAAAAAGAAAAATATAAAGAAAGAAGTGTGCAAATTGCTGCTGAAATGCGTTATGTTTTTTCTATTGTTAAATAGTCCTTGTACTCTTCGATACGATTTACAAAAAAGTAAATCACTCAGAGTACTTGAGTTGCTAATACGAAAATGAAAGGTCGCTGAGTGCTTCGACGCAGGAGAAGTGTATCGAAGCGCCGACACCGTACCCTTCGATACGATTCCGATAAAAATCGGAATCACTCAGGGTACTTTATTTAGTAATAATGAAAGGTCGCTGAGTGAAATTAGGACGATAGGAGTAATTTTGTATCGAAGCGCCGGATAATAGTAATAATATTAATTAAAAAGATTCCTGCCTTCGCAGGGAGTAGCAATGAAAAAATTAAGCTTTCTAGACAGTTATTTAACGCTATGGATATTCACAGCAATGGTGATAGGAGTGGGAATCGGTTATTTTGTTCCTTCCTTTCCAGAGCTAATCAACTCTTTCAGTAGTGGTTCTACCAATATTCCAATTGCTATCGGATTGATATTAATGATGTATCCACCATTAGC
>CAZIMW010000136.1:0-7697 GCA_964540425.1 uncultured Flavobacterium sp. | reverse complement strand
ACTTCTCTTTTAGATAACGAGATAACTTCTTGGTCTTTTTTATTGTCGATATTAATAGGATTCCGAAGGAATTTTAATGTTTTTAAAGCGATGGAAGGATTCATAACCGCCCCTCCATTTAAGGTTTCTATGATTCCGTTAAAAAAAATTGATTATTCAAAATTAACAAAACACTATACTATTTACAATAGGGTAATTGCCGTATTCTTAAAACTTTAGGTGTTTTACTTTTTTCTGAAGTGCAACTATTTTTGAATTCAACTTCTCTAAAAACAATTGATGTTCCTCACTTTCAGGATTAAAAGGTCGGTGTTGTAAGCTACTTTGGATATTTCCTATTTCTTTTTGAAGGATTTTGGTTTCTGAAGAAATCCAGACTTCATTAAAGGATTCCCAGATAATTTGAATAGCCGTATTATTAGGATGAATCATATCTTCTTTATAAAAACGATAGTCACGAAGTTCGTCCATCATGATTTCGTAGGAAGGGAACATTTCGGCTGCGCTCAATGACCTTTTTTCATTTGAAACATTATAGATAGCTGAAACTAAATGAGCCTTACTAACCGTATTTTCAACAAATCCATCTTTTAAATGTCGAACAGGAGAAACGGTTAAAATAAAAGAAACATTAGGGTTAACTTTTTTTATTATTGAAAGCGTATTGTGTATTGAAACTGTAATTTCTTCAATTGAAAGTAACTCTTTAGTGAAATTTTTCTGCGGAATTTTATAGCAATTGGCAACTACCGTATTGCTTTCATTATTTTTATAAATCCAAGAAGTTCCATAAGTAAAAACAATATGAGTTGCTTTTAACAAATATTCTTTAAAAGAATTCAAACTTTCATTTAGTTTACCTAACAACCCCTCTTTTGACGAATTACTTAAAACCGAATGCACCTCAAAACAATGCCATTGTTCGTTGAAGAAAAATACATCTTCCTTTGTAAATATCTCATCATTTAAGGCTCGAAAAACTAACTTCTCAATAGCCAATGGATGAAACAAAATCCCAAACGGATTTATTAAGGTCTGAAATTTATAATACTTCAATTTAGCACCTATATTCTCCACAAAACAAGAACCCATCAGCAAAACCTTAGAGCTATAATCTATTTGATTTTGTTGTGGTGTTAATTTTATTTTTGTTTGGAGTTTCATGACATTTCTCTTTTTTTCTCGCAATCATTTCTCGCAAAGGCGCTAAGACGCTAAGCTTTTCTTGGCGTAGTGTTTTTTTTAAAGATTATTTACTATTCTTGTTATTCCTGTTTTTATTAATGGACTAATGAACTACCTCGAGGCAGAGCCATAGAGGTATCAAGCGGAAAAAATTTTATTTTTAGTTTGATGAAAACCTCAGGTTTTCAAACTTTCCTTTTTGACCACCGAGGCAGAGCCTCGGGGAATTCTTTCGATTAAAATTGATTAATAAACCTAATTTTAGTTTTGTTAGTTTTAAGTAAGTTAATAATTGTTTTGGATGTACAGGATGAATTTCTTCAACAGATTTAATTTCAATTATCACCTTGTTTTCAACTATTAAATCTGTTCTATAACCCAAATTTAATTTAATACCGTCCCAAACAACGGGCAATGATTTTTGACGCTCTACTTTTAAACCTTGATTTGTTAATTCATAATAAAGAATTTCTTCATAAACAGATTCTAATAATCCAGGACCAAGTTTCACGTGAATATGATAAGAACAATCAACAATTATTGTTGCTAATTCATTTTCTGTAAAAAACTCTTTATTCATATTAAAACCCTTTGTGTCTCCGCGCCTTTGCGAGAGATTACTCAATATAACTCCGACCGTGCTTTAATGCCTCCGCAATCCCATCAGGATTTTTACCTCCAGCAGTTGCAAAGAAAGGCTGTCCACCTCCGCCTCCTTGTATGTATCTTCCTAAATCTCTAATTATTTTTCCTGCATCTAAGGTTCTTGAAGCTACCAAGTCTTTTGAAATATAACAAGACAATAAAGCTTTTCCGTTTTGTTTAGTTCCTAATAATAAAAATAGGTTGTCGATTTCTCCGCCCAATTCAAACGATAAATCTTTAATTCCGTTAGCATCTAAATCCACTTCTTTTGCTAAGAAATTGACTCCGTTGATTTCAGAAATTTCAGATTTAAGCTCCAGTTTTAAATGCCTCCCTTTTTCTTTTAATAAAACTTGAACTTGTTTTTTTAATGTAGAATTCTCTTCTTGAATTGAAGTGATACTCTTTATTGGGTCTTTAGTGTTTTGAAGTAACTTAGAAACTTTTTTATACGTATCTGAATTCAATATAAAATAATCTTTTGCATAAGCATCTGTAATTGCCTCTATACGACGAATACCCGAAGCTACTGCTCCTTCGTGCAGTAAAATAAAATGCCAAATATCTTTGGTGTTTTTTACATGAGTACCTCCACAAAGTTCCATCGAACCTCCAAACTTAATGGTACGAACGGTGTCTCCATATTTTTCGCCAAACAGTGCCATTGCTCCTTCTTCAATCGCCAATGAATGTGGGATATTTCGTTTTTCTTCTAATTTTAATCCTTCTCTAACACGAGCATTTACAAAATTTTCTACTTCTTTTAATTCATCTGAAGTTACCTTACTAAAATGCGAAAAATCAAAACGTAATCCACGACTATTTACCATCGATCCTTTTTGTGTTACGTGCTCTCCCAAAACACTACGCAATGCTTGATGTAATAAATGCGTTGCGGTATGATTTGATTCTGTATAAGACCTAGTTTTTCTATCTACTACCGCTTTAAAATCATCATTTACATTTTTCGGAAGGTTCTTTATAAAATGAATTACCAAATTATTTTCTTTTTTGGTATCAACTATATACACCAAATCTCCGTGAGAAGATTCCAAATATCCTTTATCACCAGCTTGTCCTCCACCTTCTGGATAAAAGGGTGTTAAATTAAAAACTACTTGATAAAACTCACCGTGTTTTTTTGTTTTTGTTTTTCGGTAACGTGCAATTTTCACTTTGGTTTCTAAATAATCATAACCAATAAATTCTTGCACATCATCTTCTAATAAAACGATCCAATCTCCAGTTTCAACTTTGGTAGCAGCTCTAGATCGTTCTTTTTGTTTTTGAAGTTCCACATCAAATGCTGCTTCATCTAAATCAAGTCCTCGCTCTCTTAATATCAAAGCCGTTAAATCTTTTGGAAACCCAAAAGTATCGTACATTTCAAAAGCCTTCTGACCAGAAATCATCTTTGAATCTGAATTTTCAATTACATTTTCAAGTAAAATCAATCCTTGATCTAAAGTTCTTAAAAAGGAATGTTCCTCTTCTTTAATAACAATTGAAATTAATTTCTTTTCCCTAACTAATTCTGGAAAAGCACTTCCCATTTGTTTACTCAACGTTTCAACTAACTGATAAATAAACGGTTTTTTGGTTCCTAAAAAAGTAAATCCATAACGAACAGCACGTCGTAAAATTCTTCTAATTACATATCCCGCTCCTGTGTTGCTTGGTATTTGTCCGTCTGCTATCGAAAATGCTACTGCTCTCACGTGATCGGCAATTACTCGAATCGCAATATCTATTTTATCATCAGTTGCTTTTGGGTTTTCATAAACGTTATTAGTAATAGTTTCAATCTCCCGAATTAATGGTATAAAAACATCGGTATCATAATTACTTTGCGTTTTTTGCATCACCATACAAAGTCGTTCAAAACCCATTCCAGTATCTACGTGAAGTGCCGGGAGGCTTTCAAGACTTCCATCTGCTTTTCGGTTGAACTGCATAAAAACCAAGTTCCATAATTCCACCACTTGAGGGTGGTCTTGATTTACTAAATCGATACCTGGAACTTTTAAGCGATCTGCTTCTGGGCGAATATCTACGTGGATTTCACTACAAGGTCCACAAGGCCCTTGGGTTCCCATTTCCCAAAAATTATCGTTTTTATTCCCGTTGATGATGCGATCTTCGGGAAGTAATTTTTTCCAATAATCGTATGCTTCTGTGTCTCGTTCTAAGCCTTCAGAAGTGTCTCCTTCAAAAATAGTAACGTATAATGAGTTCTTGTCAATCTTTAATTCTTTGGTTAAAAATTCCCAAGCCCATTCAATCGCTTCCTTTTTAAAATAATCGCCAAAACTCCAATTCCCTAGCATTTCGAACATGGTATGATGGTAAGTATCCATTCCTACTTCTTCCAAGTCGTTGTGTTTTCCGCTAACTCTTAAACATTTTTGGGTATCGGCAACTCGTTTGTTGCTAATGGTTTTATTTCCTAAAAAATATTCTTTAAACTGGTTCATCCCAGCATTAGTAAACATTAACGTAGGATCATCTTTAATTACCATCGGTGCAGATTCTACAATTACATGAGATTTTGATTTATAAAACTCTAAAAATTTGGAACGTATCTCCTTGGAAGTCATAAGTTAAATATTTAATAAATATGCTAATTAGGGAAAAGCAGATACAATTTCTATATTTGTGATTCGTTTTTAGAAAAACCGCTATCCCCAATGAGCAAAAATAAGATTTTTTAACGTATGGCTAAAGTAAAATATTACTACGATAGCGAGACGTTGTCGTATCGCAAAATTGAGCATAAAAAAGGTAGGAAAATCAAGATTTTATTTCTTAGTATATTAGGTATGTTTTTAAGTGGATTTGTACTTCTAATCGTCTATCTAAACATCCCTTACATCGAAACTCCCAAAGAAAAAGCATTAAAAAGAGAGCTGGAAAATATGCATTTACAGTTTGAACTTTTAAATAAAAAAATGGATCTAGCAGAAAGTGTACTTTCTGATGTTGAGAGTCGTGACAATTCCATTTACAGGGTTTATTTTGAAACCGATCCCATTTCAAAAGAACAACGAAGAGCAGGTTTTGGAGGCGTTAATAGGTATCGAGATCTGGAAGGTTTTGATAATTCAAAACTAATTATCTCAACAAGTAAACGGATAGATATTCTTCAAAAACAAATTGTGATTCAGTCAAAATCTTTAGATGAAATTGCCCAATTAGCCGAAGAAAAAGAAAAACTATTAGCTGCAATCCCATCAATTCAACCCGTAAAAAACAAAGATTTAACGCGTATGGCATCTGGATTTGGATATCGATCCGACCCTTTCACCAAAGTAAGAAAATTTCATTGGGGAATGGATTTTACCGCCCCAAGAGGAACACCCATTTACGCATCTGGTGACGGAAAAGTAATTAGAGCTGACCGAAGATCTTCTGGTTATGGACGGCATATTCGTATAGATCACGGATTTGGTTATGTGAGTTTATATGCGCACCTTTACAAGTACAATGTAAAAAAAGGACAAAAGGTGAAACGTGGTGATTTAATTGGGTTTGTTGGGTCTTCAGGAAGGTCTCAAGCACCTCATTTACACTATGAAATATTTAAAGATGAACAACGAATCAATCCTTTAAATTTTTACTACGGAAATCTTTCTGCATCAGAATTTGCTGACCTTCTTAAAAAAGCACAAGAAGAAAATCAATCCTTAGACTAATGTATGTAGATTTACCAGAAAAGCGTTATTACGGAATTGGAGAAGTTGCTAAGGCATTCTCTGTAAATACTTCATTAATTCGTTTTTGGGAAAAAGAATTCGATATAATTCAACCAAAAAAAAATGCAAAAGGTGATCGTAAATTCACCCAAGAAGATATAAAAAATTTGGAACTCATTTTTCATTTAGTGAAAGAAAGAGGATTTACTTTGGAAGGTGCAAAAATTCATTTAAAAGAAAACAAACATAAAACTTTAGATAATTTTGAATTAATTCGAAAATTAGAAACCGTTAAAACCGAACTTTTAAAAATAAAAAAACACTTATAAATCAACAAACATGAAAAAATCAGTTATTATAATCATTGCAGTAGTAGCAGTTATAGCAATTATAGGCTATACAATAGGTCCGAAATTTTACAACACTGGAATTAGACTTCAAGAAACTGCAACCGCCCAATGGGGAAATGTAGAAAGCTCGTACCAACGTAGAGCCGATTTAATTCCTAATATAGTAAATACCGCAAAAGGGTATGCAGAATTTGAACAAGAAACACTTACCAAAGTAATTGAAGCAAGAAGCAAAGCTACGGCAATTACCATAGATCCTAGCAACATTACACCTGCACAGATGGCTCAATTTCAACAAGCACAAGGTGGATTGAGCTCTGCTTTGTCAAAATTATTAGTAACTTTTGAACGTTATCCAGATTTAAAAGCAAACGAAAATTTTAAGGAATTAATCAACGAGTTAGAACGTACCGAAAACCGCATAAATGTTGAGCGAAATCGCTTTAATGAAGCTGTTAAGCCTTACAACCAACATTTAAAAGTATTCCCCAATAACATTATAAATAATTTTATTGGTAAGTTTGAAGAAATGGAATATTTTAAAGCAAAAGAAGGTTCTGAAGACGCACCAGTTGTAGAATTTTAAAACTATCCTATGACTGAAGTTGAAGCCTTTTTAACTCCCAATGACGAAGCCGAAATTGTGGAAGCTATCCGTTTAGCTGAACTTAATACCTCAGGAGAAATCCGTGTGCATTTAGAACCTCATTGCAAAAAAGACTCTTTTGTTCGTGCGGAAGAAGTTTTCAATAAATTGGAAATGTTCAAAACTAATAATCGCAATGGTGTATTGATTTATGTTGCTGTTAAAGATCATTCCATCGTTATAATGGGCGATCAAGGAATCAACGAAAAAGTACCTGATAATTTTTGGCAATCTACTATAAATACCATCATAGAACATTTTAAAAATGGAAACCCAAAACAAGGGCTGGTAGATGGGATATTAAAAGCAGGCGAACAACTGAAAAAATACTTTCCTTATCAAAAAGACGATATTGATGAACTTCCAAACACTATATCTAAAGGAACCAATGAATAATTTATATTTAAAAAAATCATTCCTATTTACGGTTATTGGTTTATTGTTTTTTACATCAGTTGGATTTGCTCAATATGATATTCCTGAAAAACCATCGACTACTTCTAAGCAAACATCCTTATATGATTATATTGGAATGCTTTCTTCCAATGAAAAAACGGCTTTAGAACAAAAACTAATCCGATATTCAGATTCTACTTCTACTCAAATTGTGTTGGTTATTATAAATTCAACTAAAGGAGAAGATATTTCATTTCTAGGAACCAAATGGGGACAGAAATGGGGAATTGGCCAAGATGGAAAAGACAATGGAATTTTAATTCTACTTGCCAAAGATGACCGTATGATCGACATTAATACTGGTTATGGTATTGAGTCAATTATTTCAGATCGAGATGCAAAACAAATTATAGAACGCATTATTATTCCACAATTTAAACAAGATAATTTCTACGAAGGTCTAGATAAAGGTACCGATGCTATTTTTAAAATGTTGATCGGAGAATTTGATGAAAATCGTGATTTTTCTAAGAAAACTTCTGTTTTTAGTTACTTACCTTTTATCTTTTTTATACTATTTTTCATCTTACTATTTTTCAAAAATAAAGGAGGAAAAGGAGGTCGTGGCGGTGGTGTAAACTTACTCGATATTATTATTTTAAGTAGTATGGGACGCTCTGGTGGATTTGGCGGTGGTGGCGGTAGATTTGGAGGGTAGTTTTTAGGGATTGAATGCGTATTATTGAATTAAGGAGTTGTATATTCTGCTTGGAGTTTTGGTAT
>CAZIMW010000135.1:0-7704 GCA_964540425.1 uncultured Flavobacterium sp. | reverse complement strand
TTTTTTTTTTTTTTTTTTTTTTTTTTTTTTTTTTTTTTTTTTTTTTTTTTGAATTTGTTTTTTTTTTTAAAAAAAACTTTCTTTTTAGGAATAAAAAAAGCCTTCAGAATATGAAGGCTTCATTTATTTGTATTTAAAAATGGATTATAATTTTTTAAACATTTTCTCCATTTTTGCTTGTTCCTCTGTTGCAAGTTCTAAATCTACTAAAATCCGACCACTATACTCATCGGTAATAATTTTTTTACGACCTGCAATTTCCATTTGAATCTGTGGAGGAATGGTAAAGTATGATCCTCCAGATGCACCACGGTCAATAGCAACAACCGCTAAACCGTTTTTTACATTGGTTCTAATTCGTTTATATGCTTTGATTAAACGTTCTTCGATTTTCTTTTCAAAATCTCCAGATTTTTTTAACAGCGCTTTTTCTTCTTTTTCAGTTTCAGCTAAAATCTCATCTAATTCACCTTGTTTGTGAGCTAAATGATCTTCACGTTGTTTTAAACGGTCTTTCGTTTCTTGAAGAATTATTTTCTTTTGTTCTATTTGAACCTTGAATTCTTTAATGTGCTTTTCATTTAATTCCATTTCTAACTCTTGGAATTCCATTTCCTTGCTTAAAGAATCGTATTCGCGATTATTTCGAACATTATCTTGTTGTTTAGCGTATTTTTTTATAAGAACTTTAGATTCTTCAATCTGATTTTTCTTGTCTGAAATACTATTCTCTACAACTTCAATTCCATCAATTAATTTTTCAAGACGTGTGTTCATGCCTACCAGTTCATCTTCAAGATCTTCAACCTCTAAAGGTAATTCTCCGCGAATGTCACGGATTTTGTCTATTCGAGAATCGATTAATTGTAAATCAAATAACGCTCTTAATTTTTCTTCTACAGTGGTTTCGGTTTTTTTTGCCATACTTTAAAAATAGGTAATAGGATTGGTGTTTGTTTGTGATAAAACGACTGCAAAAGTACTAATTTTTTCGGAAAGGAATGCAACTAATAACTCTTTTGTGTATTGCTCGCTTTCATAATGACCAATGTCTGCCAAAAGCAAGTCGTTTTCTGCATTAAAAAAATCATGGTACTTGCAATCTGCAGTAATAAATACATCTGCTCCAGCTTGTTTTGCGGCATTTATTGCAAAGCTTCCACTACCTCCCAAAACGGCAATTTTTTTAATAGATTTGTTTAATAATTTTGAATGGCGAACACAGTCTGTTTTCATAGTGATTTTCAGATGTTTTAAAAATTCTTTTTCAGAAATAGGTGTTTCTAATTCAGCAATCATTCCCATTCCTAAATGCTGATTAGTGTTTTCTAAAGTATTTATTTCATAAGCAACTTCTTCATAAGGGTGCGATTTAAACATGGCATGAAGTATTGATGATTCTGCATGTTTATGGAAAGTTACGCTAATTTGTGTTTCGTTTTCAAAACGGAGTTCGCCAACTTTTCCGATGACAGGTTCGGAATTTTGACCACCTTTAAAGCTGCCTTTTCCTTCCGTGTTAAAACTACAATGACTATAGTTTCCTATGTTTCCAGCTCCTGCTTCAAATAAAGCATTTCTAACTTTTTCTGCACTTTCAGTTGGAACATAAGTTGTTAGTTTTTTAATGGTTTCTTTCTTCGGAATTAATATATTTCTATTAATCAATCCTAATTTTTTGCATATCATTGCATTTACTCCATTCCAAGAATTATCTAAGGCAGTGTGCATTGAAAAAATAGCAATGTTATTTTGGATGGCTTTAATGACCACACGTTCCACGTAATTTTTTCCAGTTAGTTTTTTTAATCCTGAAAAAATAATGGGATGAAAACTCACAATTAAATTGCAATTATTTGCTATTGCTTCATCTACAACGACTTCTGAAGTGTCTAAAGTAACTAAGATTCCTGAAACTTCTGTGTTGTAATTTCCAACCAGCAAGCCTGTATTGTCAAAATCTTCGGAGTAGGCGAGGGGTGCTAAATTCTCTAAAAGGTGAATAACTTCTTTAATTTTCATAAAAAATAATTTAGGGTAAATATAATGTATTCCTTTTTTGAAACATCCAAGACTAAAAAAATATTGCCACATATAGAAATGACTATTATGGATGAACGCTATGAACTATTTGACAAATAATAAAGGCACAACAAATAAAATTTGAGTTTCTGTTTTAATGGGAAGTTGTATTTTCGCCTTATGAAACTTCTTCGGAAATTATTATTGCCCTTTTCTTGGATATACGGAAGTGTACTTGCTTTGCGTAATTTGTTTTTTGATTTGGGTTGGTTTGAAAGTAAATCATACAACAAACCAATAATTTGCGTTGGAAACCTATCTACTGGAGGAACAGGAAAATCACCTATGATTGAGTTTTTAATAGGGTTTTTAAAAGAAGAATATCAAGTAGCGGTTTTAAGCAGAGGTTATAAAAGAAAGACTAGGGGGTTTAAAGAAGTTTTTGCAAATAGTGCCGCTGAAGAGGTGGGAGATGAACCACTTCAGTTTAAAAAAAAGTTTCCAAATATTAAAGTGGCTGTTTGTGCAAATAGACAAGAAGGAATAGAAAAACTAAAAATAAAAGCAGATGTTATTTTGTTGGATGATGCTTTTCAGCACAGAAAAGTAAAAGCTTCTTTAAATATTTTATTGACCACTTTTAGCGATTTGTTTTATAAGGACTTTGTACTTCCTACTGGGAGTTTACGAGAATCTAAAGCTGGAGCAAGACGTGCAGATGTTATTGTAGTAACGAAATGTCCAAAAAAAGTATCGTATGCTAGATTACAAGAAATTGAGTTTGAAATGAAATTGAAACCACATCAGAAAATATATTTTTCAAAGATTGGTTATGCCGAAAATATTATTGGAATTTCCGAAACACTTCCGTTAAAATATTTATTAGAAAAAAAATTCACACTGGTAACAGGAATTGCAAACCCAAAATTATTGATTGATTTTTTAAAGGAAAATAATTTTAAATTTGAACATAAAAAATATGCGGATCATCACCATTTTACAACTTCAGAGATTGATGATTTAAGAGAGAAAGAAATTATACTAACTACCGAAAAAGATTTTGTAAGATTACAGCCTAAATTAGAGAAATTTACAATTTATTACCTTCCAATAAAAACAATAATATTAAAAGAGCAAGAAAAGTTTTTTAAAGATTTTATTGTTGAAAAAATTGAAAAGTTTAATAGCTAACTAGCAGAGGTTTTACTAGCTTTAAGGGTGTGATAAATTTTCTCGAAAAAGTATTCAGGTTTAAATGGTTTCGGGATAATTTCGTTAAACCCAGCTTTGTAAAACTCGTCTAAATTTTCATCAATCGTAACTGCTGTTAATGCTATAATTGGAAGTTCTTTGTTGAACTCTCTAATACGTTGTGTTGTTTCAATACCGCTAATTCCTGGCATATGAATGTCCATTAAAATGATTTCAAAATCGTTTTCGTGAACCATCTTTATAGCATCCATTCCGTTGTCTGCAACTTTACAAATAAATTTATTTTTTTCAAGGATTTTCTTAGTAATCATTTGGTTGATTTTATTGTCTTCAACCACTAAAATCGAAACATTTTCTAATGCTTTATAATCAATGTTGTAGGTCTCATTATTTAAATTAGAGACATCTTGCGAGCTTTCAGAAATGTTAAATGAAATGTCAAACCAAAATTTAGAGCCTTGACCTAGGGTGCTTTCTAGGTTGATTTTACTATTCATTAATTCTAGTAAGTTTTTAACAATAGACAGCCCTAGTCCTGAACCACCAAATTTCCTACTTATTTGAAGAGATCCTTGATTAAATGTTTCAAAAACACTTTTTTGTTTTTTCTTAGATATTCCAACTCCAGTATCTTCAATTTCTATGCGTAAATTTACACGGTCCTTCGAGCTATTGTTTTTCTGAACACGAATAGTTACATCTCCATTCTGTGTAAATTTAACGGAGTTTCCAATTAAATTAATTAATACCTGCGATAATTTTAAAGGGTCACCAATTAGCTTCTCTGGAATACTTTCGTCGTACTCAAATGTTAAGGTGTTTTTACGGTCTTCGGCAGTTTTATTTAAAGCAATTAGCACATCGTTAATTCTCTTTTTAAGGCTAAAACTAGTTTTTTCAATTTCAACTTTATTGGCTTCTAATTTATTTAAATCTAAAAGATTATTTATTAGAGATAGCAGATATTCACCAGAAAATTTCAATGAATTAAGATGTTCCTTTTGATTGGGTTTAGGTTCTTCTTCTAGTAACAAATGCGTAAGTCCTGTTACGGCATAAAGCGGCGTTCTAAGCTCGTGTGTAATGGTTGATAAAAATTGGGCTTTTGCTAAAGAGGCTCTTTCAGCTTTTTCTTTTGCAAGTGTTAATTCTATATTTTTATCTTTTAATAGATTGTTTGCTTTTGCTCGTAAATAATTATTTTTAAAAAACGATAGTGCAAGTAAAGAAAGTATAATTATCAAAGCAATACTCAAACCTGTTGTCATTTTACCAAAATTAATAGACTTCTGTTTTTTGTCTAAATCATTTTGTTGGAATGCGATAATTTCATTTAAATCACCAATGTTTGTATCTCGTTCTATATTGGAAGATATGATGTTAAGGTAGGAACTGTACATCGAATCTTTCTTATGAGTATAAGAAATTAAAAATCTTGATGCTAGGATAGGGTTATTTTCTCTAATTGCAATTAAAGATGAAATTCGAAAACTTTCTATTTTTAATTGGTTGAATTTATTGGTTTCAATTATTGCAATTGCTTTTGCTAAAATTTCTTTTGTTTGAAATAAGTTTTTGTTATTTTCTGTATCTTGTAACTGGAGTAATGCTTCTGCTTCAAAAACATAAACTTCTACTTCATTCTGCTTTAAATTATTTAAAATTAAAATAGGTAAACTTGCTTCAAAATAGTTGATTGCAACTTTAGGATTTCCTCTTTTTAATTCTAAATTTCCTATCGCTACTAGTGTTAAAGCTTGTTTTGTTTCATCTTTTAATTCAGAAAAATAAGAATCTGCAATTTTTAATTGTTTTTCAGCATTTTCAAATTTTTCAAGTTGTGTTAATATTTGACCATATAAAAGTGCTGCGTTGGCTTGTTGAGCATTATCGTCAGTATCATTTAATTGAGTAATTGCTTTAGTAATTAAGGAAGCTGACTTATTGTAATTATGCAAGTTATAATGAAATTTTGCAAAACTAATGTTTACACTTGCTTTTAAAAGAATGTCTTTTGTTGGGTTTGCAAGATCGCAAGCCTTATTTAGGTAGTTAATTGCTTTTGAAAAATCTTGAGAAAGAATGGCTTTATTTGCTTCTTTTTGATGAGATCTTATTAAAGACAATGTGTCTTGTATATTCTCTTGCGCTTGAATTTGAAGCAAAAAAAAGAACCATACAAAAACGGCAGATAATGTGATATTTTTATTTAAAAAAGAAGTCATTCTTAAAGGCTAAATATACTTATTTCTTTACTATTAGTTGAATTAAATCTATAATTCTTGACGAATATCCAACTTCATTATCATACCAGCCAATAATTTTTATCATTTTGCCTATGGCAGAAGTCATTCCTGCATCAAAAACACATGAGTTAGTATTGCCGTTAATATCAACCGAAACTATTGGGTCTTCGGTGTATTGAAGTATATTCTTAAATTGGTTTTCTGACGCTTTTTTGAAGGCTTTATTTATTTCAGAAATACTTACTTCTCTTTTTGCATTTATGGTAATATCGGTAAGTGAACCATTGGGTACAGGTACTCTAATACCACAACCTCCAATTACATTTTCTAAGCCAGGAAATATTTTAGTCAATGCCTTGGCAGCTCCTGTTGTTGTAGGGATTATTGATTGACTTGCAGCTCTTGCTCTACGCAAATCGCGATGGGGTTGATCGTGTAAATTTTGATCGGTTGTGTAGGAATGTATTGTAGTAATATATGCTTGTTCAATTCCGCAAAGATTGTTGATTATTTGAAGCATCGGTGCAGCATTGTTAGTAGTGCAGGAAGCATTTGAAATAATAGTGTCTTCTGGAGTTATTAATGAGTCATTTACGCCAAATACTACCATTTTTATAGAATCATCGGCTGGAGGAACCGATAAAATTACTTTTTTAGCACCATTTTTTAAGTGGTTTTCTAATTGAATTTTTGTTTTAAACTTTCCAGAACATTCAATTACAAAATCGAGTTTCCCCCATTTTAATTGTTCTATGTCTTTTTCTGAAGTGAATGTTATTTCTTCTCCAGAAACAATTATTTTGTTTTCAGAGCAACTAATTTTTTCTTTTAAAACACCATGAATACTATCATATTTTAATAAATGACTCATTGTTTTGGCATCCGAAAGGTCATTGATAGCTACCACTTTTATAGAAGGATGATTTCGTAGGAGTCTAAAAAGAGTTCTTCCTATCCTTCCAAAACCATTGATACCTATTTGAATATTATTTTTCATGTGTCTATAATAATTGTTGAATCGGTCACATGCTGTTCGTTATTAGTCATTCTCTTGGGTGATAAACTTTTTAACATGCTCGTTTCATAATCAAAAACTAGGTAAGATGTTTTTGAGCTTTGTAAGAGGAACGGACTAATGCGCCGCTTTCTACGTGACGAAAGCCCATTTTTAATCCAATGGTTTCGTATTTTTTAAATTGTTCTGGTGTAATAAATTCCTTTACGGATAAATGTTTTTTTGAAGGCTGTAAATATTGACCAATAGTAATAATGTCCAACCCAACATTTCGTAAATCCTTCATGGTTTGCAATACTTCGTCTTCAGTTTCTCCCAGACCAAGCATAATACCACTTTTGGTTCGAGGAGCACCTTGTTGTTTTAGGTAGTTTAAAACCTCTAAGCTTCGTTCGTATTTTGCTTGAATTCGTACTTCTCTTGATAACCGTTTTACCGTTTCCATATTATGAGAAATAATTTCAGGTTTCACCGCTAAAATTCGATCGATATTAGTAGTGTTTCCTTGAAAATCTGGAATTAAAGTTTCCATTGTTATGTCTGGATTCATTCGTCTAATCGACTTTATAGTTTCCGCCCAAAGTATAGAACCCATATCTTTTAAATCGTCACGATCTACCGATGTGATTACGGCATGTTTAATTTTCATGAGTTTTATAGATCGTGCTACCTTTTCAGGTTCAGCCCAATCTACCGTTTCTGGCCTGCCTGTTTTTACGCCACAAAACCCACAAGAACGGGTGCAAATATTTCCTAAAATCATAAATGTTGCCGTGCCTTCTGTCCAACATTCTCCCATATTTGGACAACTGCCCGATGTGCAAATGGTGTTGAGTTGGTATTTATCTACCAAGTTTCTTAAATCGGTATATTTTTTTCCAGTTGGAAGTTTTACCCGAAGCCATTTTGGTTTGGGTGTATATTGTTTTTTTGTAGTAGTTTCTATGCTCATAATTGGGGTCAAATTTACAATATTATTTTTTTAGAGCCTATTAAATAAATTGCTAAGGTTTGTGAGGAGTCTGTGACGGATATTCTTATATTTACGATGAGTTAAATAGAATTGCCTAAACAATAAGTAATCAAAGGAAACAGTTTGACAACTATGAATATTAGCAACAACTATAATTTGAATTATGTTTCTTATAATGCAATAGGTATTAAGTTGCAAAAAACACTAACTACAGTCCCAAACCTCCCAATAAGAAC
>CAZIMW010000134.1:0-7705 GCA_964540425.1 uncultured Flavobacterium sp. | reverse complement strand
AAAGAAATTGAATTTAAACAAGAAATGAGTGGTATTGCAGAAATTGTTACAGAATATTTACGACTTATTGAACGTTTCTTTTATCAGTTTAAAAAAATATTACAACGGTAATATATTGTTAATTATTTGTTACAATGTTGAAACGGCCTCAGAAAACTTTGGTAAAACAATAGGAGAGAGAGCGTAATATTTTAGAGGGCTAGTAATACAATTTATTAATAGTTATAGTGTTTAAGGCTAGTTCAAAGTAATCTTAAGATGTTTTAATGTTTTCTAAAATATAGTGATTGAACCGTAATTGTTTCCAAAGTTTTATGAAGCCTTGATTTTTTTGTTTCTTTTTTCATCAAGGAAAAAAGATATTATAAAATTTTTGGAGTTCAAATTTAAAAAGTTTAATTTAAAGATTAAAGCAATAAGTGTAAAGAAATTTTAAAGTAGGGAAAATGTAGTAGGAAAATTTTTTACTCTTGTGGGATGCTACGATAATGTTTATAGATTTTTTTAACGAGATATTTTTTTTAATGTTCAGAACATAAATTAGAGCTAAAAGGTTTTGCTTTTTTTGGCGTTGGCTTTGCGGTGGAATATTGCGTTTTAAAAAATTTAATGCATAGCATAAATTATTTTAAAAAAGCAATTAAGCGCAAAGGCAGCGGCAACTACGAAGTAATCACGAACACAACTTTATCAAATATAAACGCTGTGAGTAATTTTACATAACGGCTAATTATAGTACAATTTGCTTAACTTGATTTTCTTAGAATTGAGTATTTAATTAAAGCTTGAGGATTGTACAGAATATTCTATTTAAACTAAATGTATTTGATACTATTAATTAGAACAATATGTTTAATGACCCTAGGATAATGCTTGTAATGAAATAATAATGACTGTGGGATATTTTACATAATATTCAATTATAGCTATCAATTGAAACTTAAACAAACTAGCCGTAAATTCTTTTTACATAATTGTTATCGATATGATTCTAAAGAAGTCATATCTACAATTATGTAAAATAGCCTAAAAAACGGCTATACAGAATTTACTAGCAAAATTGTACTATAATTAATATTATGTCAAATAGAGTTTTTAGGGATTCTCTCCTATAGTCTGTATTATTAGATTAGTTTTGTTATATGCAGAAAAAGTATTCTACTTCTCAATTCGAATTTGTAGCCTTAATGGCTTTTTTAATGTCTGTAGTTGCGTTGGCTATTGATGCTTTATTACCTGCCTTAGATATTATTGGTAATTCTCTGAACACTCAAAATGCAACAGATAATCAATTACTAATTACCATGATCTTTGTAGGTCTTGGTTTTGGTCCTTTACTATTTGGTCCCATCTCAGATAGTTTGGGTAGAAAACCGGTGGTGTTTATGGGTTTTGCCATTTTTATTATAGCCAGTTTTGTTTGTTTGTATTCAGAAAACCTTACGGTTATGATAATCGGTAGGATTCTTCAAGGCATTGGGCTTTCAGCTCCTAGAACTATTAGTGTTGCCATTATACGTGATTTATATAGTGGCGATAAAATGGCTAAGATTATGTCGTTTGTAGTGGTGATATTTCTCTTAGTACCTATTATTGCTCCTGCCCTTGGTAAATTTATGTTAGATCATTATAACTGGCAGGCCATCTTTTATATTCAGATTGTATTTTGCTTGTTCATTGCTTTTTGGTTTTGGAAACGTCAACGTGAAACATTAATCCCAGAAAAACGAATTAAATTAAATACTAGCCTTTTTGTAAATGGCTATAAAGAATTAATTCGCTACAAACAAACCATGGGCTATACCTTTATATCTGGATTTGTAACAGGGTCTTTTATGGTGTATTTAAGTAGTTCACAGCAAGTATTTCAAGAGCAATACGGTTTAAAAGAAGCTTTTCCTTATATTTTTGCAGGTCTTGCTATTGCTACAGGAACAGCAATATTTCTTAATGGAATGTTTGTGTTAAGATTTGGTATGAGAAAATTAATTACCTGGGCTCTTATAGGGTTTTTTGGTGTTTCGATACTCTATGTGCTACTGTTTTTTAATTCTCAAAACCCTAGTATCAAAGTGATTTTGATTTTCTTCGCCATGCAGTTTTTCTTTTTAGGTTTTCTCTTCGGAAATCTTCGTGCTATTGCGATGCAACCTGTGGGTCATATTGCGGGGATTGCCGCTGCGATCACAGGATTAATTTCTACATTGATGGCAGTACCCATTAGTATTTTTATTGGTAGGTATGTTTCAGATACTGCGTTGCCTCTTTTTATTGGATTTTCTATCTGTTCCTTACTTTCTATTTTTATTCTTATCTATTTAAAAAGAGGAACTTCCTATAAATAATAAAACCACACACTAAACAAATAGCATGTGGTCTACCAACTTCTATAATCTTTACAGCCACTCTATAAAATACTGCATCATTTCTTCTTTCAATTCATAATGAAGCTTGATGTAGGTTTTCATATCGTCACGCAAGGTATGTTGCGGGGTTTGTAATCTTCCATCAATATCCTCATTATAATTTATTATATGAATGTTTTTTATTTTCGATTTACAGCGATGCATTAATTTTGAAATAGCTACTTGCTCCAACATTATTCTGTTTTGAAAGATTTCAGGATATTAAGAGAATTCTTACAAACTGAATATTTCTTTACCTAATAAGAAAAAAATAGATACTAATTAATTGATTTAATGAAAAATACGGAAAATGGTAGAAGTTATAAATTATAGTATGAAGGGCGGAAGGTGGTTGAATCTACCGTCTGGTTGATCGCAGTCGAAACCTATAGAATTTAAATAATATAACATGAGATAACTTCTCCCGATAACTATCGGGACGTACCTTCCTGGTTAAGACGCCTACTCCTTAAGGTTAGGGTGTTAAAACTAAAATAAAGGGATAACGAAAATTATTTGATAGCTTCAACTTCAACTCCCCTCCCGATAATACCCAGTCTTTAAATAAGCTCCTTCCTTAAAACCAATGGGGTGATCTATATCGTGTTGGGTTTTTGTTTGAAGTGTAAAAAATCTAGGCTGATCATTTAAAACTTCTTTATTTATCTGAAAGAATTCATCTGCCGTTACTCTCGAAGAACAAGAAGCCAGTACCAGCATCCCTCCTTTTGAAGTTAATTGCACTCCCAATTCAGCTAATTCTTTATATTTCTTTTTTGCTATAAATATTTCCTTTTTACTTTTTGCAAAGGAAGGCGGATCAATCACCACCACATCAAAGGTTTTTCTTTTATAAATAAATTCTCGCAATACTTCAAAAGCATCACCAGCAACGGTTATATGTTTTCCTGAATACGTATTTAATTTTCCGTTTTCAATTGCCAAAGCCAATGCCTGTTTACTTATATCTACACTGGTTACTTCTGTAGCTCCATTTGCCAATGCGTGTACAGAGAACCCTCCTGCATACGAAAATACGTCTAATACTGTTTTACCTTTGGAAAGCTCCCCTACTAATTTTCGGTTGTTGCGATGGTCTAAAAAATAGCCTGTCTTATGTCCTTTAATAACATTGGCTGAAAAATTGACTCCGTGTTCTACAAAAGGAATGACTTCATTTTTCAATTCACCGTAAAGCAGTTGCCCTTCTGTTAATCCGAAGGTTTTTTCTTTATTCTGAAGTGATCTACTCAATCGTAAAACGACAGTTTCACAAGAACTGATTTCAATTAATTGTTCCAAAATAATTTTCAAATACGGAAACCAAATCGCCGAATAAATCTTAATCACCAAGATCTTGTTATATACATCGGCAATGAATCCTGGAAAATCATCATTCTCTCCAAATAGTAAACGGTAACTATTGGTTTTGGTTTCTAATAATGGGATTCGGATTGCATATGCTCGATTAATCTTTTCTAAAAAAAAGTCTTTATCCAACTTCGCTCCTCCTCCACTGTGCACCATTTTAATCCGAATAGGAGAATCTGGATCATACAATCCCACACCAATCACTTTATTTTTAGTATGACTGAAGATAATAGCTATATCTCCCGATTCACCTTCTTTATTGATTTTTTCAATACTATCGGTAAAAATCCAAGGATGTCCACTTCGAACATTTCTTTCACCAATAGTAGTCAGTTTAACTGCTAAAATATTAGGTTGTTTAGATGACAAATTACTGATATTCATTAATTTATTTAAAAAAAAATCCGACTTTCAAAAACAATGAAAGTCGGAATATATATACTATTAATTAATTTAATTACCTCCAACTTCACGTGTTGCATCTTGTTCCATTTTTTCATTTGGTACAATTATAATATTAACTCTACGGTTTTTAGCTTTTCCTTCAGATGTATTGTTATCAGATACAGGTTGGGTTTCTCCATACCAATAAGTTGCTAACCTAGAAGAATTGATTCCTCCTTTATGTATAAGATAATTGGTAACAGCATAGGCTCTCTTTTTAGACAGTTTCATATTATTAGCGTCATTTCCTACACTATCTGTATGGCCTACTACCGACACATCGGTGTCTGAATAATTTTTTAAAATACTAGCCATCTTATCAAGTGTAATTTTTGATTTTGGATTGATCTTATATTTTGCCGTATCAAAATAAACACCATCATGTTCTCCGTCAAAAGTTACCACAATACCGTGATCTACCCGTTCTACAGTTGCACCAGGAATTTCTTGCTCAATTTGTTGTGCTTGTTTGTCCATTTTATTACCAACAAGTACACCTGCACCACCACCTAACGCTGCACCAATGGCAGCACCTAAAGCAGCATTATCTTTACCACCAACATTATTGCCAATTATAGCTCCAAGTAAAGCTCCTCCTGCTACACCAATTGCTGCACCACGTTGTTTATTATTTGAGTTTTTAGTCGCTTCACAGCTAGAAAAATTTATAGATAAAACTACAGCTAAAGCGATAAAAGTTATTCTTTTTAATATTAATTTCATAATTGTTATTTTTTAAGTACTATTCGATTTCTTTTGAAAAATTCATTGAAATTATAAATGGTTTTCCTTCTAAATTTAATGTTTGTTGCCATTGCATAGCATTTTCTGATAATAGTGTTAATTGTAATCGTACGCCTTGATTGGTTTCCGATTTCTTTTTAGTATTCGTAGGTTTTAACAGAAAATCATACAAGCCAGTAGCTTGATCCATTTCAACAATTGTAAAGATAAAATTATGTTCTTCGGAAGGGCAATCATTTCCAACTAAATTATAAGTTCCGGTATTATTATTCGAAATAAAACGCCAAGTACTTCCTTCAAAACATTCTTTTGAAGCTACATCAAACAAAGAAACTTTAAAGTCTCCTTCTTCACTATATGATATTTGGTCTAAATTCCAATTACCTTTAATTTGCTTTTTTGATTGAATTACCGTTTTTGGAGTTCCACAAGAAATCATTGTAATGGCAATGAATGTAAATAATAGTGTTTTTTTCATAAGTATATATATTAATTGATGTCGAATTTACAAAATAATTAATAATTCAATAAATCTAATAATTCTATTTTAAAACGTTTTTTAGGAAGATATTCTACCTCCAAATTTGCTGCAAAAGGAATTGGAGTATCTAAACTCGCCACACGTTTTACAGGAGCGTCTAATTGCTCGAAACATTCTTCCATAATCATAGCAGATATATCGGAAGCAATCCCTCCAAACATAGCGTCTTCTTGAAGGATAATTACTTTTCCTGTTTTTTTAGCGGAAGTAAAAATAGCTTCGGTATCTAAAGGTGCTAAGGTTCGTAAATCTATTAAATCTGCTGAAATATCAGAAAGTTCTTCCAAAGTATTTAAAGCCCAATGTACTCCTGCTCCGTAGGTGATAATAGTTACATCGTTTCCTTCTTTTAATAAAGAGGCTTTCCCAATTGGAAGGGTATAATAATCCGTAGGAACTTCTTGTCGAATACTTCTGTATAATGCTTTATGTTCAAAAAACAAGACTGGATTTGGATCTTCAATGGCTGTTGCCAACAGTCCTTTTGCATCATAAGGAAAAGCTGGATACACCACTTTTAAGCCTGGAGTATGTGTAAACCAAGCTTCGTTAGTCTGACTATGAAACGGCCCTGCACCAACACCCGCACCACAAGGCATACGAATTACAACATCTGCATTTTCATTCCAACGGTAATATGATTTTGCCAATAAATTTATAATCGGGTTAAATCCTGAAGTTACAAAGTCCGAAAACTGCATTTCCATCATTGTTTTATAACCAGAAATAGAAAGTCCCATAGCTGCAGAAACAATTGCCGATTCACAAATAGGTGTATTCCGAACACGTTCTTTACCAAATTCTTCTAAAAATCCCTCGGTTATTTTAAAAACGCCTCCGTATTCCGCGATGTCTTGACCCATTAAAATTAAATTATCGTGACGTTGCATCGATTGTCGTAATCCTTCAGAAATAGCATCTACTAATCGTATGTTTTCTTTTTTAGCGTTTTCTTTAACTTCAACGTATTCAAATGGTTGAAACACATCACTTAATTCATTAGTTACGGTAGATTCTATTTCAGGTTCTGCAAAAGCAATCTCCAAACCAATGTTTATTTCTTTTAAAATTTCTTGTTTATAAGTAACTTGAACCTCTTCAGTTAAAATTCCTTCATTACGTAAGTAGGCAGCATAATTTTCTAAAGGATCTCTAAGGTCCCACATTTGTAATAATTCCTTCGGAACATATTTTGTACCACTCGCCTCCTCATGACCACGAACTCTAAAGGTTTTAAATTCTATTAAAATAGGGCGTGGATTTATTCGCATATCTTCCGCAAATTCTTTGACACTATTATAAACTTCGAGAATATTATTACCTTCGATTATATGTGCTTCCATTCCGTAGCCAATTCCACGATCTTTTAAATTTTCACAGTTAAATTGTTCTGAAATAGGTGTTGAGAGTCCGTAACCATTATTTTCAATACAAAACAAAACAGGTAGATTCCATACAGAAGCCACATTTAACGCTTCATGAAAATCACCCTCACTAGTTCCTCCATCACCTGTAAAAACTGCACAAACTTGATTGTTATCTTTTAGTTTATTAGCCAACGCAATTCCATCTGCAAGCCCAAATTGAGGTCCGAGATGAGAAATCATTCCAATAATATTAAACTCTTGTGTTCCGAAATGAAAACTACGATCACGCCCTTTTGTAAATCCGTTTGCCTTTCCTTGCCATTGAGAAAAAAGTCTTTCTAAAGGAATATCTCTTCCTGTAAAAACTCCCAAATTTCGGTGCATAGGCAAAATGTACTCGTCTTTATGTAAAGCGGCAGTAACTCCTGCCGAAATTGCCTCCTGACCAATACCACTAAACCATTTAGATATTTTTCCTTGTCGTAAAAGTATCAACATTTTTTCCTCGATTAAACGAGGCTTTAACATTGATTTGTAAAGTTTTAGTAGGGTTTTATCGTCTAATTTATTTCTATTATATTGAAACTGAATATTACTTGCTGTATTGGATTTCATCACGTTATTTTAACATTTCAAAAGTAGAAAAAAAGAGTAGGTTACAAGCATTTTATTTTTATTTTTTATAATATTAATATAATGAATGATATAATGGTATAATGCTTTAATTATTGAAACTAAGCTTGCATTTTTATTCTATATTAAGGAGATGACTTGTACTATATATTCTTATTCTTTTCTCTACGCTCCCCATCACCCTATCCCCCCCCCCCCCC
>CAZIMW010000133.1:6472-7735 GCA_964540425.1 uncultured Flavobacterium sp. | reverse complement strand
GTTATCAATCACTTTATAATAACACCTTAGGATCTCAAAATACTGCAACTGGTTATAGAGCTCTTTACAGTAACACTACTGCTCATTTTGGAATAGCAATGGGTGCTTATGCTCTCTATAATAATGATACAGGGTGGTATAACATTGCCCATGGTGTAGAAGCACTTTACAGTAATACCGTAGGATGGTATAATATAGCAACTGGTTATAGAGCACTTTATAACAATATCACAGGACACAATAATATTGCAACTGGTGTTGAAGCACTTTACAGTAACACTTTAGGATCTAAAAATACTGCAACTGGTTTTAGTGCACTTTTCAGTAACACCGAAGGAGATAATAATACAGCAAATGGCTTTAAATCAATTGTTTCTAATACAACAGGAGATTACAATACAGCAACTGGCGGTTTATCACTTGCCTTTAATACAACAGGAAACGCAAACACAGCAAATGGCTACGAGGCATTGTATTCCAATACAACAGGAAATCAAAATACAGTAAATGGTTATAAAGCACTTTACTATAATACTATAGGAAGTTTTAACATCGCAAATGGAGCAGAAACATTACACTCAAATACCACAGGAAATGGAAATGTAGCAAACGGCTATCAAACATTACGATCAAATACTACTGGGATTGAAAATGTTGCTAATGGCCGCCAAGCAATGTATTCTAATACAGAAGGTATTAGAAATACCGCAGTTGGATACAATTCACTTAACAAAAATACAGACGGCGATTATAATATTGCGATAGGAAATGGTGCTGGATACTTTGCACAAGGTAATCGAAATGTTTTTCTTGGTAATTCCGCAGGTGCTGGAACTGCACTTTACGCTATTAATAATAGTGTTTTTTTAGGAAGCGAAGCAGGATATGATGAAACCAATAGCAACCGTTTGTATATTGAAAACTCTTCATCAACCGCTCCATTAATCTATGGCGAATTTGATAATGATTTACTAAGAATAAATGGCGAACTACAAGTTGGTGACCCAAACACAACAGGTTATAAATTACCAATCACAGATGGTGCAGCAAACCAAGTGTTAGAAACCAATGGTGCTGGTGCTGTAATTTGGGCAAATAATACTGGTGGTGCTGAAAAAATAAATGATTTAACTGATGGAAAATCCGATAACGGAAGCACTTTTGTTGGCTCTTCTATATTTTTAGGTATAGATGCAGGTTTGAATGATGATGGCACCAATAACAGAAATATAGGTCTTGGGCTTAATACCTTATACAATAATG
>CAZIMW010000133.1:0-6372 GCA_964540425.1 uncultured Flavobacterium sp. | reverse complement strand
GGTTATGAAACACTTTATAGCAACACCACAGGTGAAAACAATACAGCTCTTGGTTTTCAAACGCTTAGACAAAATCAAGACGGCGATTACAACATAGGTATAGGTAACAAAGCAGGTTATTTTGCCAAAGGCGACAGAAATGTCTTTATTGGTAACGAAGCAGGCGAAGGCACAGCAAATTACAACATAGACAGAAGTGTTTTTTTAGGAAACCAAGCAGGTAGATTTGAAACCAATAGTGACCGTTTATATATTGAAAACTCACAAACCACCACACCTTTAATTTATGGTGAGTTTGATACCAATTTATTAAGAGTAAACGGAAATTTAGAAGTGCAAAAAACCACAGACGCTAGCATAACAGTAAAAGCACCATTTGGAGATAAATCTTCTTTAAAATTAATGGAAACCAACGGTACAGATTACGGTTTTGAGTTTGAATATGATGGTGGTACAGACAAATTAAACTTATGGTCTAGAGCATTCTCTGGTAATGAAGCAGAAAGAATGACTTGGCTTAAAAATGGAAACATTGGTATTAGTTCTACCACGCCAAAGGCGTTGTTAGATGTTTCTTCATCCAACCCAGCAGCACCAAAAAACACCGATGGTATGTTAGTGCCTAGAATAAGTGCTTTCCCAGCAACAAACCCTGGAGCAAACCAAAATGGGATGCTGGTTTTTTTAACTACCGATAATAAATTTTATTATTGGAGAAATAGTACCACAAGTTGGACTTCCGTAGAAGGTGTTCAAAAAATAAATAATTTAAGTGATGGGAAAAGTGATAATGATGGTACTAATAATGGCTCTTCTATATTTTTAGGTATTGATGCAGGATTAAATGACGATGGCACCAATAACAGAAATATAGGTCTTGGGCTTAATACCTTATACAATAATGTAACAGGAAATAGAAATATTGCCATAGGCTTTCAGACGCTTTACAATAATCTTTTAGGCGAACATAATGTAGCTAATGGCTACAAAGCATTAGTATTAAATACCAGTGGAAGCGACAATACTGCAACGGGTTATGAAACACTTTATAGCAACACCACAGGTGAAAACAATACAGCTCTTGGTTATCAAGCACTTTATAGTAACACCACAGGATATAATAATACTGCAAATGGATATAGAGCACTTTATTACAACACCACAGGACATTCTAATGTAGCAAACGGCTACCAATCATTGTATTTTAATACAACAGGAGATTATAATGTAGCAAATGGCTTCCGATCATTGCATTCTAATACAACAGGAGATTTTAATGTAGCAAACGGCTACCAATCATTGTATTCTAATACTACAGGAGAAGCCAACACAGCTATTGGTCTCTATTCTCTAGAAAATAACACTACAGGTATAGATAATGTTGCTGTTGGGAATTGGGCTTTAACATCTAATACTATCTTCAATTATAATACAGCTATTGGTAGTAGAGCAGCAAATTTTATGAACGGATTTTCCAATACAACAGCTATTGGAGCAGATGCAAGCCCTTCATCTCCTAATCAAGTAAGGTTAGGGAACTCTAGTGTTTCTGTTATTGGAGGTTATGCAAACTGGTCCAATTTTTCAGATAAAAGAATTAAAACTAATATAAAAGAAGATGTAAAAGGCTTAGAATTTATAAAAAAATTGCGCCCAGTTTCCTATAATTATAATATGGATGCCATTGCACGGTTTGAAAAAACACCAGAACAATTCAGGCAAAAAAATGCAGAATTATTAAAAGCAAAAGAAATACAAACTGGTTTTATAGCGCAAGAGGTAGAAGCTGCTGCAAAAGAAGCTGATTTTAATTTTCACGGCGTGGTAAAGCCCTATACAAGTGATGCACTTTACGCAATTAGATACGCAGAATTTGTAGTGCCACTTGTAAAAGCAGTCCAAGAACAACAAACACAAATTGAGCTATTAAAAAAAGAACTTACAGAAATAAAAGCATTGTTGCTTAAAAATTAATAACCATAAATAAAACAAATTATGAAACGAGCATGTTAAAATTTTTCACACCCAAGGAAATGATTAATAGCGAACAGCATGTGACCTTTGAAAAACAATAAATATAAACATATGAAACATTTTATTAAAATTACCGCCTTTATAATTTTTGCGCTTTGCCTAAACTCTTGCGTCTTATTACAACCCAAAGCAGGAGTAAATATCACAACGGTAAATGCCAACATTACAACAGGTGCTACATTACCCAATGAAAATGATAATCAAGCCATTGTTAAAACTATTGTTACAGCTAATAGCAAGAGTGTAAATGGGGAGCCTATAAAGTCTAGCGATACAAAAACTGGTTTCTATATAGGAGTAGCTTTATCTGATGTTTCACTTACTGAAAAACTTAAATTTCAACCTGAAGCAAATCTTATTATTGTTAAAGATTTTAATCAAATTCACACTCCTTTACTTTTAAAGTATAATTTTTCAGAAAAATTTAGCGTTTATACAGGTCCAAATATGCGTTTTTTATTAGACAGTCCACAGGGGTACAATAATTTTAGTTTTGCTATAGACGCTGGCTTGTCTTATCATATTACCGAAAAATTAATTGCCGAAGCCAGATATGATTTCGGCTTAGGTAATTTACTAGATAATGTAGATAGCGATAATTATATTAGAATGAATAATATACAATTAGGTCTTGCATATAAGTTTGATTTTTAAAACCCAAAAAATGAAGAGTTTTAAATCCAACCTGCTTATTATACTAGTTACCATGAGTTTATTTAGTAATTCCTCTTGCGGACAAAACACAAACCAAGTAGATTTTAAATCGCAAGGTGTTTCACTTACAATCCCAGAAGGATGGGTAGGTCAAGAAACGGTGGGAGGCTACGCATTTGCATCCACAACAACCTCTGGGTTTATTTTAGTGACGACCAACAACTACACTAATTTAGCTATGATGGAGCAACAAGCTCGTCTAGGAATAGCCAATGGAAATGATAACTATTTGCAATTGGTTGGCGATATCGTAACCTATAATACTATTGTAATTGGAGGAGAATATCAAGGTGCTATTGAAGGCTATGCTGCAAAAGCATATATTATTAATGTAGCAAATGAAACAGGAGGCTCTGGTATTTCGATTATGGTATCTACAAATACAAACCAATACTCTAACTTTTACAAACAGTTGTGTGAAAATATAGCAAATACGGTAGAGATATATCCACCCGTTCAAAATTCAGATACACCTACTAAGCCTATTACCTCTAAAAATGAAATGGAAGAACTTTTTGGCGGAGCTAGATTAACCTATTACGATACAGGAGATGGCTATGCCACAAAAATAGTAATAGATCTTTGCGAGCAAGGGTATTTTTATCATTCGTCTTCAGATACAATGTCTGCAGATGTAGGTGGAGTTTCTGCAGGATATGGTGATAATGGCAATGGAGCTGGGGCTTGGCGAATAATTATTGGTAATAATGTGCAAGATGTTTTACAATTAACCTTTAGAGGAAATAAAATATATGAGTATTATATTAGCTTAGAAAATGGAGAAACCTATTTAGATAACAGGCGTTATTTTAGAGAATATGGCGATGAACTAGGTGCTCGATGTTATTAATTATTTTACTTATATTTAAAAACCTATAAAACGTCACAATTGAAAACAATATTTACCTTATTTTTTTTATTCTTAACGAGTAGTTTTTTTTGCCAAACCAATACAATAATTGATAGCCTCCAAATAGAGCTTCAAAAAGAGCAAGGAGACACTATTACAATGCAAGTATTAAGCGATTTGTCTTATTACTACTTGTACCAATCTACAGATACCTCGCTTATTTATGGTAAAAAACTAGTCGAATTCGCTATACAAAAGGCTTCAGGAAAATACAAAGCAAAGGCACACAGAAATATGGGAAATGCCTTTATGTACTCAAATAGGTACGATTCTGCTTATGTGCATTTTAACAAAGCATTTCAAATTTTAGATACTGAAGGGTTGGATAAATCGGCAATTTATTCATCTATCGGGATGCTTTATAAGCGAAAAGGAGACTACGAAAAAGCATTGGAAACTTATTTTGAAGGAATTGCTTATGATGAAGAAACAGCAAATGAATATGGTAAATTTATTAAGTTGTTAAATGCAGCAAATGTTTATTATGAGCTGGAGGAAATTGATAAGAGTGTTGATTATCAATTACAAGCCATTGCAATTTCTGAAACTACAGATAATGAAAACATTAAATATTCAAAGGGTACTATTTTAAATAATATTGCAGTAAATTATACTACAAAAAATAATTTTAATAAAGCCTTAGAATATTTGGAGCAATCATTAGCTTTCAATATTAAAAGTGAAAATAAAAAAGAACTCGCTAGAACCTATAATAACATTGGTGTTGTTTATGAAAATCTTAACCAATTACAAAAAGCAATAACTTTTTTAAAAAAATCGTTAAATTTAAGAGTTGAAATTGGCGATGAAGATGAGTTGATTGAAACGCACATGGAGTTAGCAAAAACCTACGGAAAGATGAGCCGTAGCACTGAGGCATCATTCCATTATAAAATTGCTTTAGAGAAAGCTAAAACACAAAAAAATATTTCTTTAATTTCTGAAACCTATTTGTCATTAAGTGAAACCTACGGAACACAAAACAACCCATCTAAAGAACTAGAAAGTTACAAGTATCACATTCAATTTCGGGATAGTATTTTTAAGTTGACCAATATGGATAATATTAATGAAATAGAAACAAAATACGAATCTGAAAAGAAAGATAAAGAGATAGCTGAGCAACAATTACAAATTGAAAAAGCAGAAGTTGAGCTTCAGAAAAAGAAATCTCAAAATACACTGTTTATAGGAGTTACTGTCTTTTTGTTAATTGCTTCTTTGTTGCTTTGGATTGTATTTCAGCAGCGACAAAAACGTAAAAACCAAGAAATTGTTACTCTTAAAAGAGAACACCAAATAAAAACCCTAGAAGCTTTAATGGAAGGCGAAGAAAAAGAACGTTTTAGAATTGCAAAGGAACTTCACGATGGAGTAAACGGTGATTTGTCTGCCATAAAATTTAAGCTTTCTACCTTATTAGAGATGAATAATAATGTGATAAAAGAAGCCATAGCAATGATAGATTCTTCTTGCCAACAAGTGAGAGCGATTTCGCATAATTTGGTGCCGCCATCTTTAGAGAATTTTAATTTATTAGAAGCCACGGAGGAGTATTGTGCAGAAATGAATGCAATACAAAAAATGGAAATATCTTTTCAGCATTTGGGAGATTCGGTTTTGATACCTAAAAAGGCTGAGGTAAATGTTTTTAGGATTATTCAAGAATTAATGACCAATAGTAGTAAACATTCAGGAGCTAATGAGATTACGGTTCAGATAAGTTGTAGAGATAAAAATCTTCAAGTTACGGTGGAGGATGATGGAAAAGGATATGATAAAAATAATCAAAAAGGCGATGGGATTGGTTTAAAAAACATAGCCTCTAGAATAGAATATTTACAAGCAACAATAGATGTGGTTTCTAACAATCAAGGAACTTCCACCACTATTGAAATTGATACCACAATATTAAATGAGTATTAGATTAGCCATCACAGACGATCACGAAATGGTTTTAAAAGGCATTGAAACCATGCTTGGCAATACGCCAGAAATAAATGTTGTTGGGACTTATAAAAACGCTGCTGAAACTATTGAAAATATCACAAAAGACCAACCCGATGTCTTACTGTTAGATATTAATCTACCAGATATTAACGGAATAGATTTATGCAAACAGTTGCTAAAAAAACACCCAGAGTTAAAAATAATCGCACTTACCAATTTTGATGAAACATCTTTTGTAAAAAGAATATTAAACAATGGAGCGCACGGTTATTTGTTGAAAAATACAGATAAGTTAGAGCTTTTGGAGGCATTAAAAACAGTGCTTTCCGGTGAGCAGTATTTACAAAAAGACATTCAGAAAAAATTATTAAATCAGGCAATTGGAAAAACTTCTTCAAATTCATTACTCATCAAACTCACTCGAAGAGAAAAAGAAGTGTTACAAGCAATTTCTGAAGAATTGACCACTCAAGAAATATCAGAAAAACTTTTTATAAGCCCTAAAACCGTAGAAACACATCGTATGAATTTAATGAGTAAACTAGGAGCAAAAAATAGTGTTGGGATTATAAAAATTGCTATTGAAAAGCAATTGTTGTAAAGAGTTTGTCATTCAGAGGGAGGAACGACCGAAGAATCTCACGAAACAACGTCATTGCAATATAAGGATACTACAAAGTAATCTCATGAAACAATGTCTTTGCGAGGAGAATACGACGAAGCAATCTCATGATGTTAACTAAATCTCATGAGATCACTTCGGC
>CAZIMW010000132.1:0-7741 GCA_964540425.1 uncultured Flavobacterium sp. | reverse complement strand
CATGAAATTTTACTATTTTTTTTAATTTTAATTTTTGGCTGAATAGTTACAATAAATTTTATTTTAAGGCAGGAGCTAGTATCATCTTTTACAAAGTTTATTTTTAAACTACTTTAATTTTTAATAAGTTCTCGACTGCGCTCGAACGGACAGAATAGCTTATTTTTGCACCTTAATATTTCAATATAATGTTCGAAAATAAAAACACTTCAAAAACCAATATTTCAGAATTAGGAGAATTTGGTTTGATAGATCATCTTACCAAAAACTTCAAAATTAAACACAAATCTACTATAAAAGGTATTGGAGATGACGCTGCTGTATTGGCTTGTAATGCTGATGAAGAATTGGTCGTAACTACAGATCTACTTATTGAAGGTGTACATTTTGATATGAGCTATATGCCTTTAAAACATTTGGGCTATAAAGCAGTAGTTGTAAATTTATCTGATGTTTTTGCAATGAATGCTGAGGCAAAACAAATTACAGTATCAATTGGAGTTTCCAATCGTTTTTCGGTGGAGGCATTGGAAGAATTATACGAAGGAATTCATACCGCAGCAAAATATTATAATATCGATGTTGTTGGAGGAGACACTACCTCATCTAGAACTGGATTGGTCATTAGTATTACAGCAATCGGAACTGTTTTAAAAGGAAAATCAGTCTATAGAGATACCGCAAAAGAAACCGATTTATTGGTGGTAACAGGAGATTTAGGAGCTGCATATTTAGGACTTCAGATTTTAGAAAGAGAGAAAAAAGTGTTTGAAGTAAACCCTCAGTCACAACCCGATTTAGATGGGTACACTTATTTAATCGAACGCCAATTAAAACCTGAAGCAAGAAAAGATATTTCTGGATTATTAAAAGATTTGGAAGTGACACCAACTTCTATGATTGACATTAGTGATGGACTATCTTCAGAGATATTACATATCTGTAAGCAATCTAAAGTAGGTTGTAATTTATATGAAGATAAAATACCTTTGGATCAACAGGTTATTTCAACTTGTGAAGAATTTAAATTAGATAGTACCACAATCGCTTTAAGCGGAGGTGAAGATTACGAACTTTTATTTACCGTTAAAATGGATGATTTTCCGAAAATTAAAGGGAATCCAAATTTTAGTATCATTGGTCATATCACCAATAAAGATGAAGGAGTACATCTAATTACTCGTGGTAATGAGAAAATTCCTCTAATTGCAAGAGGTTGGTCTTCTTTTGATGAAGAAAAATAAGCAAATCTTATATTTTCTGAAAATACTTTTCAATGGATAGGTGATTTTCTTTCCAAAACGAAGTTAATTTAACAATACGTCCATAACCATCTGTTGTAAATTGTTGATTACAATTTTTACATTCAAATTCTTTAAAGAGCGAATTATTTTTATTTGTATCTTGATAATCGTGCCCGATAATTTTACATAATACAGTTTTCATAAGCTAAAGATTTGTGGTTTGTTGTAGTTTTTTCTGAAAAAACTCTGAAAGACAGACGTTTATTTTCCTGTTTTTGAAAGTTAATATTTCAATTCTACCTGAAATGGCATTGGTTACTTCTTGACCACAGGTTTTACATTTGTATTCACTAATGTGATTTGTGATTTTTTTAGATTTTTTATATCGATGTCCAAAAGTTGAACAAAATATACTCGTGAGGCTGAAGTTTTGATTTGGGGATACTGACTTCATATGATTTAGTTTTTGTTTCGTAGGTTTAAACCTACGAATAAAAAACCATATGTCAGTTAAAAGTTATAAAAACTCGATGAAACGCGTAATTTTAACAATTTCATCGATGTTTTCGTTAATACTCATGTGCCCAGATTGCACTTTATATAGTTTTGTGTTTGTAGTTAAAGCTATTTTTTCGGAACTAGAAATTGGAATAATTGGGTCTTCTATTCCCGAAATCATATATTTGTTACCTTTAAAATGTTTCAAGATTGAACTTCGGTCTTTTCTATCTCGCATTCCTTTTATTGAAGCTACGATTCCTTCAACAGGAAATAGAAATGCTTCACTTGAAAACTTTTCGATTAAGTGTTGAAACTCTTCTTGTTTATCATCTTTAAAAAGAGCAGTAATTCCCATTTTTATAAAAACCTCTTTGTGTGTTTGAATAACTTGAATTGCTCTATTTCTATTTTTCTTTCTTTCTTTAGAATCTGCTTCCGAAGAAGAATTTAATAAAACTAATGTTTCAATCTTTGAAGGATATTTTTCAGTAAAAGCTAAGCAGACATAACCTCCCATTGAGTGACCAATAAAGCTGGCTTTTTCAATATTGTTTTCTTCTAAAATAGAATGTACCACTTCAGCCATTAATTCCATTGTTTGAATTTCAGCAATGGTTTCACTTTTACCGTGCCCTGGTAAATCTATAATAATCAGTTTATTTTTTGTTGCAAGTTTTGGTATCATATCCGTCCAAATAGAGGAACTTAGCAAAAACCCATGTAGTAAAACCAATGAAGGACCTTTACCTGTTATTGTATAATGAATGGATGAATTATTGAAATTAGCAATCATTTTTCTATATTTAGCAGAACAAATATCTTAGTTTGAAACACAGCAAACAAACCTTTATAACGGCATTTGCCTTATTTTCTCTTTTCTTTGGAGCAGGAAATTTAATTCTGCCTCCATTTTTAGGTTATAATGCAGGAAATAGTTGGGGATTGGTCACTTTAGGTTTTACATTATCGGCAGTTGTAATCCCAATTTTAGCCATCTACGGTTATGCAAAGTTACAAGGTACCATGTTGGATTTTGCAAATAAAGTATCACCAATATTCGCAATCATTTATAGTGTTTGTGTGTATGTGATTTCGGTAGCATTACCAGCACCTAGAACTGCTTCGGTGACTTTCGAAATGGCTGTTCAGCCCTATTTCAATATATCCTCTTTTTGGACAAGTGTTGTTTATTTTAGTTTTGTATTGGTTTTTGTTTTAAACCGAAATAAGATCTTAAATTTTATAGGTAAGTTTTTAACTCCATTTATTATTTTAATTCTTTTAGTTATTATCGGAATTGGATTAAATACAGAAGCTGCACCAATAAAAAACTCTATTTTCAATACTACTTTTACGGAAGGAATTTTAGAAGGGTATCAAACATTTGATGCTATCGGAGGTGTTTTAGTGGGCGGAGTTATTGTAATCTCGTTGTCTTTGCAGTCCAATTATTCTTTTGCTGAAAAGAAATCCATCATCACAAAAGCAGGATTCTTGTCAGGATTGGGATTGCTATTAATTTATGGAGGTCTAATTGCTTTAGGAGCACATTACAACGGTAGTTTCCAAACAGAAAACAGAACGGAATTACTCAGTTTTTTAAGTGCCGAAGCATTAGGAAATATCGGTGCCGTATTTTTAGGAATTTTGGTAGCATTGGCTTGTTTTACAACAGCAGTTGGAATACTAACAGGAACCGCAGATTTTGTAAAAGGAATTGCCAATAATTCAAAACTTGCCTATACGATAACAGCAATTTTTGGGAGTACTATTGGAGTAGCTATTGGACAGTTTGATGTACATTATATTATAAATATTGCATTACCTGTATTAATGTTTATTTATCCAATCACGATTGTTTTGATACTGCTGAATGCATTGCCAAAGAAATGGGCATCGAAGATTGTTTTTAAATCGGTAGTTTTGGTGACCTTTATTTTTAGTATTCCAGATTTCCTTCAGTTTTTAATTCCTGAAGAAAATCTAGAATTTATAAGAAATACAATTCCTCTTTCTAAAAATAGTATGGGCTGGGTTTTACCAGCTTTGATTATTTTTATACTAACGAATTTGGTTACAAAATCAATAGTGTCAAAAGAAAAAACAGCTTAAATTATCTGTTCATTAAATCCTCAATTTCTTCCGCTTCAATAGGAATATTTCGCATTAAATTAAAAGGTTCTCCATTTTCTTGAATCACCACATCGTCTTCCAAACGAATTCCGAAACCTTCATCTGGAATGTAAATTCCAGGCTCTACAGTAAAAACCATATTGGCTTTCATAGGTTCCCAAAGCAATCCGTAATCGTGAGTGTCTAATCCCATATGATGCGAGGTTCCGTGCATGAAATATTTTTTATATGCAGGCCAATCTGGGTTTTCATTTTGTACATCGGCTTTATCAATTAGTCCTAAACCTAATAATTCAGAAGTCATTAAATTACCAACTTCTACATGATATTGTTTCCAAAGAGTGCCAGGAACCAATAATTTTGTCGCTGCATCTTTTACTCTTAAAACCGCATTATAAACATCGCGTTGTCGATTGGTAAATTTTCCGTTTACAGGAATTGTACGTGTCATATCACTCGCATAGTTTGCATATTCTGCACCAACATCGATTAATATTAAGTCGCCATTTTTACATTCTTGGTTGTTTTCAATATAGTGTAAAACATTGGCATTGTTTCCGCTAGCGATAATGGGAGTATAAGCAAACCCTTTAGAACGATTTCGTAAAAATTCGTGCATATATTCGGCTTCAATTTCGTATTCCATCACTCCTGGTTTTACAAAATTAAGCACTCTTCGCATTCCTTTTTCGGTAATATTACAGGCTTTTTGAAGTAAGTCCAATTCAATTGGATCTTTTACAGAACGCAATCGTTGTAAAATAGGATTGCTTTTTGCAACATTGTGTGCTGGGTATTTTTGAAGAAATCCCTTAACAAAACGAGCTTCTCGAGTTTCTGTTTCTACATTTGCTCTATAATGTTCGTTGGTGTTAATGTAAACGGTATCGCATTGTGTCATAATCTCAAACAGTACTTTTCCCATTTCTTGAAGCCAATAAACAGTTTTTATTCCATTGGTTTCTAATGCTTTTTCTTTGGTTAGTTTTTCGCCTTCCCAAACTGCGATATGCTCGTTGGTTTCTTTTAAAAATAAAATTTCTTTATGAGCTTCGTTTTGAGCATCTGGAAATAGAACCAACACACTTTCTTCTTGATCTACACCACTTAAATAAAAAATATCTCGATGTTGTTGAAACGGCATCGTGCTATCGGCAGTAATAGGATAAATATCATTACTATTAAAAATAGCGAGGCTATTTGGCTTCATCTGAACCATAAAATTTTTACGGTTTTTAATGAAAAGATTTCGGTCTATTTGGTAGTATTTCATGATGTGAATAATTTAGAATATCAAAAGTAAAAAATATTATGGGGATTGGGTGTTAAATGGGAATTAAAGTTTTTAACATCTCCACAACCCCTTACTTCGACAAGCTCAGCACATCGCTTCGAAAAGGGGCTTTTAGATTTAGTTGCAATCAAACTCCCTTCCTTTTGAAGAGGGCTTTTAATCTAGTTCTGATTTAAACTAAATTTTTAAAACATAAGTTATATGTTTAGATTTATTAATATCATAAAACATGTTACAATTTAGCTCCCTTCCTTTAAAGGAAGGGTTGGGGATGGATGTATTATTATATTTCATTACATTTACTAAATGGCAAATAAAATAATTCCGTATCGCAGAGATTTAAAAAAAAGAGCCCAAGAATTTAGGAAAAATCAAACAGATGCCGAAGAAGAATTATGGCAACGAATTAGAAAAAAATCTTTGGGAGTTGAATTTCACCGACAAGTACCAATGCTGGATTATATTATTGATTTTTATTGCCACGAAATAGGTTTGGCGATTGAAGTTGATGGCTCTAGCCACGACAATAATTTTTTAGAAGACGCTCAACGGCAAGGAAGAATTGAAGAATATGGTGTTCGGTTTATTCGATTTTCTAATAAAGAAATTCTTACTGAAATGGATTTAGTTTTAAAAAATCTAAGAGAATCTATTTCTGAGTCACTTTGATACATCTCCCCCAACTCCTTACTTCGACAAACTCAGCACATCGCTTCAAAGAGGGGCTATGATAATTCAGTCCCCTTCCTTTGAAGGAAGGGTTAGGGATGGATGTTTTTTAACTTTCTTTCATTGTGTAATATTCAATGTTTCTGTAAATTCACAACTCTAAATAAACCAACAATGAAAAAACTAATACTCTACTTTCTAGCCATTATTTCTGTTCAAGCTTTTTCTCAACAACCTGCTACCAATGCAAACGACATTGTAGAAGGATTGAACCAAAAACAAGAACTTATTGAAACCTCTTTGGTTAAAAATCTTCCATTTAAAAGCATTGGACCTTCAGTGATGAGTGGTAGAATTACGGAAATTTCAGTAAATCCAGATAATCCAACAGAGTTTTACATAGGTTATGCAAGTGGCGGTGTTTGGTATAGCGATAATAATGGAACATCTTTTACTCCAATATTAGATAATAGTCCAACGCAAAATGTAGGGAGTTTAACAGTAGATTGGAAAACAAAAACCATTTGGGTGGGAACTGGCGAAGTAAATGCTTCAAGATCGTCTTATGCCGGAATTGGACTTCTAAAATCTACCGATCATGGTAAAACCTGGGAGAATATGGGATTGAGAGATTCACATCATATAAGTAGTATTTTAATCAATCCAAATAATTCCAACGAATTGGTGGTGAGTGCCGTTGGACATCTGTATTCTTCAAACGAAGAACGGGGCATTTTTAAATCAATCGATGGTGGAATAACTTGGAGTAAAACCCTATTTGTAAATAACCAATCGGGGATTATTGAAATGCAAGCAGATCCAAACAACTTCAACTTAATGTATGCTTCCTCTTGGGATAAAGACCGAAAAGCATGGAATTTTAAGGGAAGTGGAGAGGGTTCGGCAATCTATAAAAGTAATGATGCTGGGAGCACTTGGGCAAAAGTTTCGGGTGAAGGAAGTGGCTTTCCTACTGGAGACGGCGTTGGTAGAATTGGAATTGCAATTTATGATGAAAACACGGTGTATGCAATTCACGATAATCAATTTAGAAGAGATGATGATTCTGATAAGAAGAAAAATGAAGGATTAACCAAAGAAGATTTTAAAGCGATGACCTCTTCCGAATTATTGAATTTAGAAGAAGAAAAACTTTCAAAATATTTAAAATCGAATCGTTTTCCTGATAAGTATTCCGTAGAATCTGTTAAGAAAAGCGTTAGAGAAGGAACTGTTAAGCCTATTGATCTTGTAAAATATTTAGAGGATGCAAATACGTTACTATTTGACACACCTGTAATTGGTGCTGAGGTTTATAAAAGTACCGATGGAGGGAAATCTTGGAAGAAAACGCACGATGGATACCTAGACGGTTTGTATTATTCGTATGGATATTACTTCGGAAAAATACACGTAGATCCTAGCAATAAAGATGGAATTTATATTTATGGAGTCCCTATTTTAAAGTCTAAAGATGGCGGAAAAACGTTTACCTCTATTGATGGCGATAATGTTCATGCCGACCACCACGATTTGTGGATCAACCCGAATATGCCTGGACATTTAATTAATGGAAACGATGGCGGATTAAATATAAGTTATGATGATGGTGAAAACTGGATCAAGTGCAATACACCTCCAGTTGGACAGTATTATACTGTAAATGTGGATAATGAAAAACCTTATAATGTGTATGGTGGTTTACAAGATAATGGAGTTTGGGTAGGTTCTCATACCAATGAAGAAAACACTAGTTGGCATCAATCTGGAAACTATCCTTTCGAATTTATTATGGGTGGCGACGGAATGCAAGTGGAGATTGACAACCGAAATAGTAATATTGTTTATACAGGGTTTCAGTTTGGAAATTATTTTAGATTAAATCGTGAAACTGAAGAAC
>CAZIMW010000131.1:0-7784 GCA_964540425.1 uncultured Flavobacterium sp. | reverse complement strand
TAATTTTAATACGCATCATTTATTATTATCACCAGAATTTAATCAAACTACCAACCTGTACAGCACGCTTTTAAAAATAGGTTTAGCGACTACTTACAATGAAAAATGGAGCAGTACCATTGTATTATTACCTAAAATTGCTTCCGATTATAAAAATTTATCTGGTGATGATTTCTACTTTGGAGGTTTTGCCGTTGCTAAATTAAAAAAGAGTGAGCATTTTAAATATCGTTTTGGACTTTATGCCTCTACGGAAGCCTTTGGATTATTCGCCACGCCCATTTTTGGTTTTTATTATTTAAGTCCGAGTAAGCGACTTGAAATTGATGCTTCTTTGCCTATTTCGGCAGATATAAATTTCCGTTTTGGAAAGGCTGCTGTGGGTATTGATTACTTCGGAATTGGTCGTAGTTATAATATCAGTCAGGATACCAATATTCCTGTCTATATAGAACAAAGCCCTTTGGAATTTTCCACATATTTTCAATACGGAATTTCAGAAAACAGCATTCTTCTTCGTGCTAAAATTGGTTATACCAGTAATATTTATGAAGTTTATGAACAAGGTGATAAATTAGATTTTAGGATTTCTGCCTTCAGTTTTGGAGATGATAGAACACATCTAAATCCTGATATTTTAGGAAGTGTGTTTTTTAAAGTGGAAGTCATTTATCGCATTCATTTTAAGGAAAAATAAAAATAATTTGTCGTTGTTTATTTCCTACTTTGTTTTCTATATAAGATTTTTATTATCTTTGAACTTACTCCCTAATTAATTATTATGAATATAACACAAAAACAACATTTGTGGAAGGATTTTATACGTGCAGATTGGAAATTTAAAAGAACTTATAAAGTTTCCCAAGATGGTGTTGTGAAAAAAGTAAAAAAAACACCTAATGACAAAGAAGTTAAAATTTATACCTTAGGTGGTTATGAGACTTTTTCAGAAATAAAAAAAGATGGAAAAACAGACTTAATGTATGTTCATAGAATTGTTGCAGAGTTGTTTTTAGATCCAGATCCAGATAGGTTAATAGTGATACATAAAGATTATGATAAGGAAAATAACAGTGCAAATAATCTAGAATATGCTACTCGACTTGAAATGGAAGAACACCATAAAAATAATCCAATATTTCTTGAAAAAAGAAAGTTACCATATTATACGCCAAAGTACTCAAAATTAAATGTAAAAAAAGTACAAATGATTAAACGAAAAATATTTGACCCTAATCGTACTACTCGAATGAAAATGATTGCCAAACAATTTGGTATTTCAGAAATGCAGTTATATAGAATTAAATCTGGTGAAAACTGGGGTCACGTAACCGATTATTAATAAAATTATGAATAGAGAATGTCCAGAATGTGGTGATAAAATTATTGGGAGAGCCGATAAAAAGTTTTGTAGTGATGCTTGCCGAAACGCTCATAATAACGCCCTAAATAAAGACAGTAAAAATTTAATTCGGAATATTAACAACCGCCTTCGGAAAAATTATCGGATTCTAGAATCTATTAATACTAGCGGAAAAACAAAAACTACCAAGGAAAGATTAATCCGAATGGGTTTTAGCTTCGATTATTTTACTAGTACTTATATTACAAAAGCTGGAACTGTTTACTATTATTTGTACGATCAAGGGTATTTGGCTTTGGATAATGACTTTTATTTAATTGTAAGACGAAAGGAATAGTGGTTTAAAATTGAGCTCCCAATTTCGAAAAAAAACTATTTAAAGGCAATAGTTGTATCTTTGTTTTGTTAAAAAAATATGATTATGGATTTAGAAGCACGAAAATATCATTTCATTCAAGAATTGTTCACTGTTGATGATGAGCGTGTTATTGATGCTTTGGAAAGAGTTTTAAAACAAAGAAAAAAAGAGAATCAAGATATTTCTGAAATAACTAAAAAAGAATTAGACAATCGTCTAGAAAATTACAAAAACAATCCAAATGATGTGTTGGATTGGGAAGATGTAATACAAGATTGGTAATGAAATACAAAATTAAACTACTACCAATTGTTTATAAAGATTTGCAGAATGCCAAAAAATGGTATAAAACTAAAAGTGATTTCTTAGCTAAAGAATTTAAAATAGAAGTCAATAAAGAGATTGATTATATTGGTGTAAATCCAGAACATTATCAAAGAAAATATAAAGTGTTGAGACAATCTTTAGTGATGCGTTTTCCATATGCAATTTTTTATTTGGTTGAAGAAAAACAAAAACAGATTGTTGTTTTTGGAGTGATACATACAAGTAGAAACCCTAAAATAATAAGTAGTAGAATGAATAAATAATTTCATATTTTTACATATATGAAAACATCTTTTTTTCCTTTATTATTATTGCTTTTTATCTCCAATTTTTCAAATGCCCAAAACAATTTAAGCGAAACAGAAATCAACCTCATCCAACTTAGCTTAGACAAAAGCTACTCCTTAAAAGAAGCAATTCACGAACTTTCCATCGATAGTATTGAAAGCAAAACCATTCGTCAAAATTTTATTCCGACTTTAGAATTGGATGCAATGTACGGTTACGGTGCTAGTAGAATAAATGTGGATATTCCTACGGTGCAACTTCCTATTACTGGAATAGAATTGTTTGAAGGAGAATCTCGATTTGATGCAGCAGGGCAAGTTTTTAACACCAACTTAACCGCCAAAGCTTTGTTGTTTTCTGGGCTTCAGGTAAATTATGGATCCAAGGCTTCGGAAGAAAAAATCAAGGCAAAAAACTTTATGCTCAATGCTACGAAGTCTGAAATTATTAAAGATGTCATTGATACATTTGATAAAATCGAATTGCTTCATAAAGCCGAAACCGTACTCATAGCAAGTGAAAAAAGATTGGCAAAAGAAAAATTACGTGTGGTTAAAGGGATTGAAAACGGATTGGCAATTCCTTACGATCGTCAAAAAATTACAGCAGCTGAACTTAATTTAGCTTCCAAAAAAGCAGAACTATACGGAAACCTTAGCTTACTCTATTTAAAACTTTCAATGTTGACTAATGTAGATGTGGCAACTTTAGAAAAGCATCAATTTGGTTTAGAACCTTGGATGCTTCAAAACGAAACCAACACCTTTAATGACCGACCTGAATTAAAAGCATTGGATGCTTCTATAAACGCTTATGACTATAAATTAAAAATGAACAAGAATGCTTTTTTACCTAAAGTTCAAGCATTGGCTACCTTGTCCTATTCCAATATATTCAATGCGAATTTACAAACTCCTTATGGTTTGCCAGGTGGTGATAATGTAAATTTAGAGTTGAATAAATTTGAATTATTTCCTGCTTATTTTTTAGGGGTTGGAATGCATTGGGAACTGTTTTCGGGATTAAAAAACTCCAATGAAACCAGTAAAACTTCCATCGAAAAAACAATAGCTGAAGAAAAGAAAAGTGATGTGGAGGAAAAGTTAGCACTTTTTGCCAAGAAAGTTCAAATAGATTTTAAAGTAAAAAACCAACAGCTTCTTTTTAAAGAGCAAGAAAAAGAAGTTGCTTTTAATACTTTAAATATGGCGATTAAAAGTTATCACGAAGGATTAATTTCTATCAACGATAGATTAGAAGCCGAAACCGATTATCAAGATGCAGTCCTAAATTATTACAAATTAATCGCACAACAGCGAATGGCAGCTGTGGACTTGCTTATTTCAACGGGAAGTTTGCAAATTGAAAATTTAATAAGAAAAGATTAAAAATAACGAGAATCTTCCTGCAAGGTTTCAACCTGTCCGCCGAAGTTTTAGCGAAGGAGGAAAACCTTGTAGGTCTTGATAGAATTGATACCTACAAGGTCTCGAAGACCTTGCAGGAATAGTAGAGATTAACCAACTACGTTAATAGTAACAAAGTGAGAAATCTCATCATAAAGTTTTAAAATTTATTAAAATGAAAAACAAAAAGCAAGTACTCATATTAATCATTCCAGTTCTAATTATTATCGTTGGGATTTTCCTTCTATTTATTTTAAAACCCAACGAAAACGATCATCGTGTTTTTGTAGGATTATTTGAAACTACCGAAATTCGAGTAGCTTCAGAAATCCCGGGACGTATAGAAAACATCTACGTAAAATTGGGCGATCAAGTTGAAAAAGGACAACTTTTAGCAACAATTGAAAGCGATATTCTCGATGCCAAAATACAACAAGCAGAAGGAATGTTTGATGCTGCCTCTTCTGTAAATGACAAAGCAAATTCGGGAGCTAGAAGACAGGAAGTAGTAGCTGCCGAAGATCAATATAAAATGGCAAGAAGTCAATATAATTTTGCTGAAAAATCACACAAACGATTGGCTGCAATGGCGAAAGACAGTTTGGTTTCGCAACAACAATTAGATGAAGTTACTTTTAAACGTGATGCTGCTTTTGACCAGATGAATGCAGCAAAATCTATTTTTGAAATGGCAAAAGAAGGTGCCAGAATAGAAGATAAAAAAGCAGCCAAAGGGCAAATGAACGCAGCTGGCGGAATGGTAAACGAAGCAAAAGCTTATTATAAAGAATTAGAAATTTACGCTCCAGTTTCGGGAGAAATTTCTTCAAAATTAGCTGAAGAAAGCGAAGTAATGCCTGCGGGATATCCTTTATTTACCATTCAGAAATTAGAAGATATTCACGCAGTAATTCACATAAGAGAAGATTTTCTAAAAGATTTTACAATGGGGACAGAAATCTCTGGAAAACTTCCTGCTTTTGATAATGATTCTCAAAAATTTAAAGTGACTTATATCGCTCCAATGGCAGACTTTGCAGATTGGATTCCCACTGCCGACAAAGGACGTTTGGATATGAAAACCTTTGAAATTCATTTAACTCCTGTTTCAAAAATTGAAGGCTTGCGACCTGGAATGAGTATTAATATCGAACTTTGAAAATCATCCTTCAAATAGTTATTCGGGAGTTATTCCGACTTAAAAAAAGACCTGCCGCTTGGGTGTTACTTTTGGTAATTCCTATTGGTATTTTCTTTTATTTGGGTGCTATTTATGAAGAAGGTGCGATTGAAAAAGTGAATATTGCTGTCTTGGATTTGGATCATTCAGATTTGAGTAGAAAGGTGATTCAAAATGTGGAAGCTGCTCCTAAATTAAACATCATCAAATTTTTAAATTCTAACGATAATATTGATGAAATTTTTATCAATCATCCCGATATCAAAGGGTTTTATGTGATTCCGAAGAACTTTCAGAAAAACATTTATGGTGGAAAGCAAGAAAAATTATTGGTTTACACCAACTCGTCCAATATTATTTACGGGAATTTAATTTATAAAGAGGCGGCTACTTTCATCAATACAATGTCAGCAGGAATTAATTTAAACTTATTTAAACTTCACGGAATTCCTCACGAAAAAGCATTGAAAATGGTAATGCCTATTAAGGTAATCACGAAACCTTTGTACAATCCACATTATAATTATTTGTATTATTTAATTCCGGGATTGACGACCGTTTTATTACAAATGATTGTCTTTTTTTTAGCGGCTCGATCTATTAATTCTGAACACAGCAACGAAACCTACGGTGAGCTCTTAACGCTCACTAAGGGAAGTATTTTTAAAATTATCTTCGGAAAATTAATCACTTATACATTATTAGGTTTTTTAGTCGCCGTTTTTATTTTCTCGGTGGCACATCCGCTTTTAGGAATCCCGATGAGTCAAAGTACACTGCCTTTTTTATGGGTGGCATTGGTGTTTGTAATGGCAAATGCGATGTTGGGAATGATGATTTCTGCCATCTTTAAAAACGAAGCCATTGCGATGGATGTTTCTTTTGTATATAACTCTCCAGCCTTTGTGTTTAGTGGCTTTACTTTTCCAATTATGGCGATGCCAGCATTCAATGCTTGGTATGCACAACTGATTCCGTACACCCATTTTTTAAATGCTTTTTTAAAAGGAATTGAAATGAATACACCTTTTTCTTTTTTAAGTCAGCAAGTAATTAATCTACTGATTTTCTTTTTGGTGGGATATGTGGTGACGGTAAGTGTTTTATTGTTTCAACATAAAAAAATGAAGATATGAAGCAGTGGATTTCCATATTAAAAAGTGAATTGTCTTTAATTTTCGAAGATAAAAGCATCTTGCTTACTTGTTTGGTCGCTCCTATTTTATATGCTTTTTTTATAGGTTCCATTTACACAGAAAAAGAAGTTTCAAACATACCAATTGCGGTGGTCGATTATGATCAATCTAATTTATCGAGAAAGGTTTCTCAACTCATAAATACTTCGGAAAAAGTTTCGGTAGAAGGTCATTACTCCTCATTGGAAGATGCGATGTTTCATTTTAATAATTTAGAAGTACAAGGAATTGTAATCCTTCCGAAGGATTTTCAGAAAAAGACAATGAATTTGGACGGTGCTCACGTTGAATTAATCTTGAATAACACCAAGTTTTTAACTTCCAATGAAATCAATAAATCGGTACAGCAAGTCGTGTTAACCATTGCTGGAGGCGTTAGAATGCAGTATTTTATCTCTAATAGAATTCCTGTAGAAATTGCCAAACAACAAGCACAACCAATACTTCCTGTAATTAAATCTATTTATAATGCCACCAATAATTATGGAGATTATCTACTACCTATTTTACTGATTTTAATTTTACAACAAACCTTAATTATAGGCTTTGGACAAAGTATCGTTCACGAATTTAAACAAGGATTGCTTCAAAATTTAGAAGCCTATTCTTTCTTCGGATTTATGAAAGTGCTTTCAGCAAAAAGCAGTTATTATTTAGTGTTGTATGTTGCCTACTTCTTTGTGTTTTACAAGTTGATATTTCCGCATTTCTCACTCAGTTTTAACGGCTCTATAATGTTGCATCTTTTATTGAGTACGTTATTTATAAGCGTTGTGATTTTATATACTATTTTATTCGCTTCCTTTTTTAAAACTGTGATTGGTTGGACCGAAATATTGGCATTTTCTACCTACCCATTATTCTTGGTTTCGGGATATTCTTGGCCTATAGATGCGATGCCAAAAGCGTTACAATATTTTGCAAATATTTTGCCTTCAACTCCTTATTTTAGTGTGTTTAATTCATTAGCCACAGAAGGAGCAAAACTGAGTAATATCACCAACGGATTTATACATTTACTACTCTTATTATTATTGGGCTATGTGTTGTTATATTTTAGGTTTATGTATATGAAACGAAAAAGCACGAAGCTGATAATTAAAAATAATTAGTCTTTATTTTTTCTAATTCTTTGAATCACTAGTAAAATAATCATTAGAAGCAGGAAAGGATATATAAGTACTAAATCAACTCTGATTATAGGCCCTTCAACAGAACTTCCCCATAGTTGTACGGTTACTTCCCAAATAAGGTAAATTATAAATAAAATTATGGTTGCAATTTGTAGTTTAGTAAGTTTCATAATAAATAGCTAGAAATTATTTGTACTAATTAATTATTGTTGTCCGACTAAAATCATTCAAACCTCTTTTAAAACTTTTCTATTGTTGCGTTTAAAAGATTTTTAAAGCAATAGACCTTGCTTTTTCAGATATGGTATTTAAAATTTTGATTTCGAAAACTTTAAATCACTACCGAGCTGTTTGTTAGATAGTTAAAACTAAGTCTTTGTTCTTTATTCTAACAGCGTAGCGGTCTTATATCTTTTATCGGACAATAGTGTTAATTAATGTTAAGATGTGATTATAAAAATAATGTTATTTTTGCTAAACCTTAAATCCGCAAAACTTTATTAAAAAATCAAGACAATCCACTGTCCATAATA
>CAZIMW010000130.1:7062-7853 GCA_964540425.1 uncultured Flavobacterium sp. | reverse complement strand
TACTTTACTTGTGGTAAACTCAAATTTGATTACCCATTATATTTGACATAGAGCCTTTTTTTTATTAAAAATATATTTTTCTAAAGCGTATTAAAAATAAATTTATTGGTATTTATAACAATTCTAAATACCAAGTAAAACAATCTATAAAATTTGGTTGTCTTTTAATAGAGCCGTAATTTTGTAGTACTTATCAAGAAAAAAATATAAACAAATGGGAATCTTATCCTCTTCAATTGCCAGAAAAGTAGCCATGGCACTTTCGGCACTTTTTCTAGTATTCTTTTTATTAATGCACGTTACCATAAATTTAATTTCGGTTTGTAGCCCAGATACTTTTAATGAGATTTCTCATTTTATGGGTACAAACCCGCTAGTTCAGTTTGGAATGCAACCTATATTAATCATTGGGGTAGTATTTCATTTTGTTATGGGCTTTGTTTTGGAACTAAAAAATAGAAAAGCAGTCGGTGTAAACAGTTACGCAAAGAATAATGGTGCTGCTAATTCTAGTTGGGCAAGTAGAAATATGATTTATAGTGGATTGGCAATATTAGCTTTTATCGTGCTACATTTTATCGATTTTTGGTTTCCAGAAATTAATGTAAAATATATTCAAGGAGATATGTCTGGATTACACAATGGTGAATTTAGATATTATCACGAATTACATGCGAAGTTTTCAAACCCTATTCGAGTTGGAGCTTATGTTTTAGCATTTGTATTTTTAGGGTTGCACTTACTACACGGATTTCAGTCAGCATTCCAATCTATGGGAATGAACAATAAAT
>CAZIMW010000130.1:0-7052 GCA_964540425.1 uncultured Flavobacterium sp. | reverse complement strand
CAAAATGTGTGAGAAATTTTGGAAAATGGTATGCAATCCTTATTCCAGCACTTTTTATTTTCATTGCACTTTTTCATTTTTTCACTCAAACGCATTAAATAATACAAAACTATGTCTGTATTAGATTCAAAAGTACCCGAAGGTCCTATTAAAGATAAATGGACTAATTATAAAAATAAGATTGATCTTGTTAATCCTGCCAACAAACGTAATATAGATATTATTGTGGTAGGTACTGGATTGGCTGGTGGTTCTGCCGCAGCAACTTTAGCCGAGCAAGGTTATAATGTAAAAGCGTTTTGTTATCAAGATTCACCTCGTAGGGCGCACTCTATTGCTGCTCAAGGAGGAATCAATGCTTCAAAAAATTATATGGGTGATGGTGATTCCGATTTCCGACTTTTTTACGATACCGTAAAAGGAGGTGATTATCGTTCTCGGGAAGCAAATGTATATCGTTTGGCGGAAGTTTCAGGAAATATCATTGATCAATGTGTAGCACAAGGAGTTCCTTTTGCACGTGATTATGGTGGGCTTTTGGACAATCGATCTTTTGGTGGAGTATTGGTTTCAAGAACTTTTTATGCGAAGGGACAGACAGGACAACAATTATTATTAGGAGCTTATTCAGCAATGAACAGACAAATTGCTCGTGGTAAAATAGAAATGTTTAACCGTCACGAAATGCTTGATGTAGTTAAGGTTGACGGAAAAGCAAGAGGGATTATCACTCGTAATTTAATTACTGGTGAAATAGACCGACATTCAGCACACGCAGTTATTATAGCAACAGGAGGTTACGGAAATGTATATTTTCTATCGACCAACGCAATGGGATCGAATGCAACTGCTGCTTGGAAAATTCATAAAAAAGGAGCGTATTTCGCAAATCCTTGTTTTACTCAAATTCATCCAACGTGTATTCCAAGATCGGGTGATTACCAATCTAAATTGACTTTAATGTCTGAATCACTTCGGAATGACGGTCGTATTTGGGTTCCAGCAAGAATTGAAGATGCAAAAGCCATTCAGCAAGGAAAATTAAGACCTACTGAAATTGCTGAAGAACATAGAGATTATTATTTAGAAAGACGTTACCCTGCCTTCGGAAACTTAGTACCTCGTGATGTAGCTTCAAGAGCTGCAAAAGAGCGTTGTGATGCAGGTTATGGTGTAAATGCAACTGGTGAAGCAGTGTATTTAGATTTTGCTTTTGCTTTTGAACGCTACGGAAAAGAGCAAGCAAAAATTCACGGAATTAAAAACGCTTCTAAAGAAGAAATTATAAAATTAGGACAAGGAATTATCGAAGAAAAATACGGTAACCTTTTCCAAATGTATGAGAAGATTATTGCCGAGAATCCATATGAAACTCCAATGATGATTTATCCTGCAACTCACTATACTATGGGAGGTGTTTGGGTAGATTATAATTTAATGACTACCGTTCCTGGATTGTATTGTATAGGCGAAGCTAATTTTAGCGATCACGGAGCAAACAGATTAGGAGCTTCGGCATTAATGCAAGGATTAGCCGATGGTTATTTTGTATTACCTTATACGATTGGAGATTATTTATCTGATGATATTAGAACAGGTAAAATTGCAACAGACACTAAAGAATTTGATGAAGTTGAAAAAGAAGTAAAAGATAGAATTGATTTCTTTATGAATAATAAAGGAACTAAATCGGTAGATCATTTCCACAAACGCTTAGGAAAAGTAATGTGGGATAAAGTTGGAATGGCACGTAACGAAAAGCATTTAAAAGAAGCAATGGCTGAAATTAAAGCAATTCGTGAAGAATTCTGGAAAGATGTAACGGTTCCAGGAGAAGCCAACGAAATGAATATGGAATTAGAAAAAGCGGGAAGAGTAGCAGATTTCTTAGAATTAGGAGAATTATTCGCTAAAGATGCTTTGGATAGAAACGAATCTTGTGGAGGTCATTACCGTGAAGAAAGTGTTGTAAAAGAAGGAGAACAAAAAGGAGAAGCTTTACGTAATGACGTAGATTTTAAATATGTTTCTGCTTGGGAATACAAAGGAGAACCTGCAGATGCGGTTTTACATAAAGAAGAGCTGGAGTTTAATGACATCGAGTTGAAGCAAAGGTCTTATAAGTAGCCAGCAGACGTGTCTGCGGATTGTATAGCCAGCAGACGTGTCTGCGAACGAAACAACGTAGCCAACAGACGTGTTTCTGCGGATGGATAACAAAGAGACGAGAAAAAAACAATGAAAGAAAAATTAATCATAAAAAACTTTGGACCCATTAAATCTGTTGATTTAGATTTGGGTAAAATCACGGTACTTATTGGCGAGCAAGCCACAGGTAAAAGTACGATTGCTAAGGTTTTGGCTGTTTGTAGGTATTTTTCTTATATTGTTAATTATGCTATTGAAATCAACAAGCAAGACAAATTTAATGATAACGAGCAGTTTTTAAATGGATTAAGAAACTGGGGAATTGATACTTACTTAACTGATAAATCTGAAATAACCTATAAATGCCCATTATACAAATTTGAATTTAAAAATAACCTTGTTACAGAATACGAAAGTGTTGTTGGAACAAATGATTACAAAAAAGAATTTTTTGAAACAGTAACCAAAATTACAGATGAATCAAAATCATTCAAAAAATTACTAAATCAGTTGCAGAGTTTAAAAACTGATGAATTAAAAGATTTAGAAGATAATAATATAGAAGTTTTTGGGTATGAGTGGACACCAAACGAAAATTTTTATAGACTAAATGTAAAAAAGGTAATGGATAATCCGTTATTTATTCCCTCAGAAAGAGGAATCCAATCAATGTCTTTAGGAAAAGATTTACTTATTTCTGATGCATTGCAAGATGAGTTATCAAAACTAAGTAAAATTGTTAGAGGATTTAATATTGAAATGATAATAGAGCCATTATCATTAACTTATAAAAACCAAAACGGTTTAGGTTATATTAAAAAAGATAATGAGGATAATTTTCATACTTTACATAATGGAGCAAGTGGGTTTCAATCTACAATTCCAATTGTTTTAGCAATTCGGTTTTATAATGAGTTTGATAAAAGAAAAAGAACATTTATTATTGAAGAGCCAGAAATAAATTTATTCCCAAGTACGCAAAAAAAATTGATGGCATATTTTGTTAAGAACGTAAATAAAAACAAACATTCTTTTATAATCCCAACACATTCGCCTTACTTTTTGTCTGCAATAAATGATTATTTATTAGCCTATAAAAAAGGACAATTAAACGAAATAGAAACAGGAAAAATAATACATAAAGATTATTGGTTAAATAGTGATGACATTAGTTGCTACCAATTAAAAAACGGTAAAGCAGAATCCATTATTGATACAAAATCAGGATTAATAAGCGATAATATTATAGATGATGCCTCTGATAAAATGAATGATGAATTTGAAAATTTATTAGACATTAGATGATTAAAAAATTAGATACAACATGTCATTATCCTTTAACAAAAGGAGAATATTTTATCTATGATGATAATGAAAATAACAAACCGTTGTTTCTTGACGAAGATGCTATTTGGAATTTGAAAATTGTAAACAATTCTGACATTAATATTGACTTTTTTCAAAATGACAATTGTCTAATGACAGATAATAATTTAAAAAAGTGTGATTGGATTATTATTTTTGAAAATGAGTTTTACTTTGTTGAAGCAAAAAACGTGAAACCTAGTAGAAGAAAACAGGAAAGAAAAGATGCCGTTGAAAAATTTAAAGCAACAATTCCTTATTTTCTTAATATATATCCTGAAGTAAAAAAAATGAACTTATTTGTAATAATGAATTTTAAAAGTTTGAGGACAATAACAAACGCTGCAAATAAAGCTAGAAAAAGTTACTTTAATGAAACTTTTGATGCTGAATATATAGAAACAAATATTTTGAAATTTAACTAAAATTATGAACCTAACACTAAAAATCTGGAGACAAAAAGGACCACAAGACAAAGGTGCTATGGTCGATTATAAAGTAACTGATATTTCAGAACATATGTCTTTTTTAGAAATGATGGATGTTTTGAACGAACAATTGGTAAATTCTGGTGATGAACCTGTAGCTTTCGATCACGATTGTCGTGAAGGGATTTGCGGAATGTGCTCATTATATATCAACGGCGAAGCTCACGGTCCCGATCGTGGAATTACCACTTGCCAATTACATATGCGTACTTTTAAAGATGGTGATACCATTTATATTGAGCCTTGGAGAGCAGCAGCTTTCCCTGTAATTAAAGATTTGGTTGTAGATAGAATGGCTTTTGAACGTATTCAGCAAGCAGGAGGGTATGTTTCTGTAAATACTTCAGGAAATACGCAAGATGCAAATGCATTACCAATTTCTAAACACGCAGCAGATGAAGCGATGGATGCAGCAGCTTGTATAGGTTGTGGCGCTTGTGTGGCTACGTGTAAAAACTCTTCGGCAATGTTATTTGTAGGAGCTAAAGTTTCGCAATATGCCTTATTACCACAAGGAAAAGTTGAAGCGGCAGACCGTGTAATGAATATGGTACATCAAATGGATTTAGAAGGATTTGGTAATTGTACCAATACCGGTGCTTGTGAAATTGAATGTCCTAAAGGAATTACTTTAGTGAATATTGCAAGAATGAATCGGGAGTATTTAAAAGCGAGTTTGAAAGGATAATCAAGTTTAGGTATTTACTTTCATATTTAATGAAATATTTTTGATAATTACATCCATAAATTTTGAAATATCATAAGGTTTAACAACGATGTCATTCATACCTGACATATAAATATTATTTCTCATTTCTTCAATCTCAACGGCAGTTAATGCAATAATTGGAATTGTTTTATTGAATTTACGAATTTCTTTTGAAGCTTCAATCCCATTTTTAACAGGCATATTTATATCCATTAAAACAAGGTCGTAGTCGTTTTGTTTGATTTTTTCAATGGCTTCTTCGCCATTTTCTGCTATGCTACAAATAATATCTTTTTGTTCTAGAATTTTACGAGTAACTATTTGGTTGATTCTGTTATCCTCAACAATTAATATTTTTTTGTCTTTTAGTATAGATACATCAAATTTAATTAATAAATCATCTTGTATAGCTTTTTCTAAAACTTCAAAAATCAACGTGAAAGAAAATATGGCTCCTTTTCCTAATTCGCTTTCAAGATGAATTTCAGAATTTGATAATGCTAATAATTTTTTAACAATTGGGAGTCCTAATCCAGAACCATTTCCACTATAACTTAACGAATCTACTTGTGTAAATTCATCAAACACACTATCATGTTTGTTTTTCGCAATACCAATTCCGGTATCTTTAATTGTAAATTTTATGGATGCTTTAGTGTCATCGGTTTTTATGGTTTTAGCTTTAACATAAACATTTCCATTTTCGGTAAATTTACAGGCATTTCCAATTAAATTCATTAGTATTTGAGAAAGCTGAACGGTGTTTCCTCTAATTAAAGCTGGAATATCATCAGAAATTTCGATATGCAATTGGTTGTCATTTTGAATTCGCATATACTCGAACGAAGAGGTGATAGTTTCAATTAATTCTCTTAGATTAAACGAAGTAGTTTCTTCTTCAAATTTCTCAGAATCAATTTTATTAATTTGCAATACATCATTAATTAAAGCTAATAAATAATCTGCCGAAAATTTTAAATATTTTAAATCTTTTTTATGTTTACTTAAAGATTTATCTGCTAACAAAACAGAGCTAAGCCCGATAACACCATACAAAGGCGTGCGTAATTCGTGGCTAACGGTCGAAAAGAATTTTACTTTTGCTTTGGAAAGTTTTTCAGATTCTTCCTTAGCTTTTAAGGCTTCTTTATTTTTAATTCGGAGTTTTTTAACCAACTTAATTCTTTTAATCGAGGCAGAATATAATGCGATTAATAATGTTAAAAATATTGCGGAAACAATTATTAAAATAATATTGACTCTACTTTTACTTTTTACTATTTCTGCTTGTAATTTATTGTTTAAATTTGCTGCTTCAATATCTTTTCTATACTCGTCAAGTTGAAATTTTTGTGTTAAAGTATAACGTTCATCAGAAGTATAAAATCCAGAACTTATGTCACTATATTCATCATAAATTTTAAATGTTTCATAGGCTTTTTTAAATTTACCTTGTCCAAATAAACTCTCACTATATTGGAAGTAAGCACTTTCAAGTTCAACATCTAACTTATAATTTTTAGCAGCTTCTATTACTTTTAATAACACTACATCTGCTTTTTCAAAATCTTTTTTATAAATGTAGTATTCGCTTAAAAAAAGATCCAAATTTATTAAAAAAGAAACGTCTTCAATGTTCTTGCTTAGTTCTCTAGCTTTTATAATATGTTTATAAGCAGTATCAAAATCGGAATTGTCAAGGGTAGCTATAACAAGATTATAATGTGCTTTTGCAATACCTGTAGAATCTTTAATTTTTTCGAATAAATTAATAGATCTGTTAAAGTAGATATAAGCTCTTTTATAGTCTCCTTGAGTTGAGTAAATATTCCCCAAATCCATATAAGTCACAGCTGTTGCCGTATCATTCTTAGATAATTTAGCATAACTTTCAGATTTTTTAAAGCTATCCATTGCTAATATAGTATCCTTTAAAAGTAAATAATCATATGCCAAATAACGATACCCTTGGTGTATGTTATAATTGTCTTCCATTTTAAATGCCAATGAAAGTATTTGTAAATTTAAATCAAGTGATTTTGTATATTCTCCATTGTTATAAAATGCATTTGAGGAATCTAATAATTTTTGAAAACTCTTCCGTTCCTCGATTTTTTTTATTCGTAAAGTTTCTTTTTTCTCCGAATCATTTTGAGAAAAAACGGATGAAAAAGATAAAAATAATAGTACGTAAAAAAAAAATTGCCTCATAGGTTATTTCAAAATAAGAATTGTAATGTACGCATTTTCTAACAAGTATAAAAAAATAGTGTAATTTGACCAGTGAGTAGATTCAACTAGCAAATGCAACTTTTTGGTTTACAAATTTATAAAATATATTT
>CAZIMW010000129.1:0-7965 GCA_964540425.1 uncultured Flavobacterium sp. | reverse complement strand
AAAATCAACAAAAAATACTGCTAAATATCCATAATGCTTTTGAGGATAATTATTTTTTGCCTAATTTGGGTGAATAGTTACAAATTTAACATAAAAAAATTAACTATTATTTGGAAACAACTTATAATATATTGTATATTGCGAACTAATATTAAACATTTAAAATAAATAAGATTATGAAAAAAATTTACATTTTAGCAGTTGCATTAGTTGCATTTGCTTTTACAGGAACAGCTCAGTTAATTGAGGATGACATGGACTTTTACGATATGGCAATTGATATTTCCTCTCAAAGTCCAAATTACATAAATTGGAGCGGAGCATCTGGAGGTAGTGAGGACGCATTTGTTACTGATGCTATCGCTATAGGAGCAAGATCGTTATCAATTGGCAATAATACAACAAGCGATGTTCTTCTTCTAACTGGAAATCTTGACGGTGGTCAATATACTTTTAGTTTTGATTATTACGTTACAGATAATTCTACAGGATTTTATGGGTTGATGGAAACTGATGATACAGGAACCCCTGTGTTTACAATTACTTTCTACCCAAATCAAGCTGGAGGAGGAGTTGATGAAATACGTGTTGGAGCAACTGTAGCAGGTACTTTTGTATTACCTAGAGATACGTGGGTGAAAATGACTCATTTAATTGACCTTGATAATGATACAATAGTTGTACTAATGGATGGTGTTGAAATATATTCTGCCGCTTACGGAAGTACTTTGTTTGGTGCTGTTGACTTGTGGAGTGTAGATTCTTCTTGCGATAATTATTTTGACAACTTCTTCTTAGATATAGGTTTATTGTCTTATGAAGGCTTTGAAACTAAAGGATTTAGTACTGCAATGAGAAACGGTCAATTAACATTGTCTGCTAACGAAGTAATTGATACAGTTGCTATCTACAATATGTTAGGTCAAGAAGTTTATAACGCTAGATTAGGAGCTGCTTCTGCAACTATCAATATGTCAGAATTTGCTAACGGAACTTATATTGTTAGAGCTAGTATCAACGGTACTGTTGGTTCTATTAAAGTTATTAAATAATAAAAAATATTTTATATTTTTATTTAAGAAAAGACCTTTCATTTTGAAAGGTCTTTTTTAATACAATCACATCTATTATGAGTATAATAAAAAAGGTATTTGCTATTTCATTAATTTATTTGTCATTTTCATGTGCCGAGTTACAAAACGTTGTTAATTCCTTACCCATTGAAACTACAAACGCTACACTTGATATCGCTGGAGGATTAAGACAAGCATTAGATAAAGGGATTACAAAACAAGTTAATAAACTAACCCAAAAAGACGGTTTTTACAGAAACAATGCGGTTAAAATATTAATGCCAGACGAACTGAAAAAAGTTGACAAAGCACTTCGTAATATTGGCTTAGGAAACTTAGCAGACGAAGGAATAAAAGTGCTAAATCGTGCCGCTGAAGACGCTGTAAAAGAGGCAACACCAATTTTTGTTAATGCTGTTAAAGAAATTTCTTTTAACGATGCAAAAGGAATATTACTTGGCTCTGATAATGCAGCAACCAACTATTTGAAAGGAAAAACCAATACAGCTTTGTACGGCAAATTTAATCCTGTAATTAAAAACTCATTTGGTAAAGTAGGAGCAGACCAAATTTGGAAAACAATAATAACCAACTATAATGCAATCCCTTTTGTGAATAAGGTAAATCCGGACCTTACAGATTATGTTACAAATGAAGCTTTAAAGGGAGTTTATAAAATGATTGCTGTAGAAGAAAAAGAAATAAGAACCAATTTAAATTCTCGAACTACAACGTTATTACAACAAGTTTTTGCTTTGCAGGATTAATAGCCTGATAAAAGATATAAGACCGCTTCGCTGCAAGAACAAAGACTTGATTGTAAAAACCTATAAACAGTTTTTACTAAATAATCATTAGCGTAAAAAATAAAAATTTAAAAAAACAAAGTTTATCTTTTCAATTCCGATAGCTCCTGAACCCGCATGCGGAACGGGCAGGCATAGTTTAAATACCCAATCAATTCCGATAGCTATCGGAAGAGTACAAGTTTTTAATCGGACAGCAATGATAAAGTTTATATAAATAAACGAAAAATTTATATGTTGTTTTCAGTTAAAATAATTTTCATTTGTTGTTGCAATTTATAAGCTTCTTGAGCTGAGGCTTTTGCAAAATTTTCCTCATTTGAAGTGTAAATTATTCCCCGAGAAGAGTTTATTAACAACCCAATATTTGAGTTCATTCCATACCTGCAAACGTCTTGTAGGTTTCCTCCTTGTGTTCCAACACCTGGAACTAACAGGAAACTGTTGGGAACAATTTCCCTAATTTTTTTAAAATACGCTGCTTTTGTTGCGCCTACAACATACATTAGGTTTTCTGAATTTTTCCAAGTTTTAGAAACTTCTAAAACTTTTTTATACATTTCTTGACCAGCTACTAATTGCGTCTGAAAATCGAATGCACCTTTATTAGAGGTCAATGCTAAAAGTATGGTATGCTTTCCTTTAAAACTTAAAAATGGCTCAATAGAATCCTTGCCCATATACGGAGCAACTGTTACTGAGTCAAACCCTAAATCCTCAAAAAAAGCTTTGGCGTACATCGTGGAAGTATTGCCAATGTCACCTCTTTTTGCATCAGCTATTGTGAAAATTTCTGGATAGTTTTTGTTTAAGTAATTTATGGTTTTTTCAAGTGCTTTCCAGCCTTTAATTCCGTAGGCTTCATAAAAAGCAGTATTGGGTTTGTAAGCAACGGTTAAATGATGCGTTGCATCAATGATTTCTTTATTAAAAGCAAATATTGGATCTTCTTCTTTTAATAAATGCTTTGGAATTTTATGTAAATCAACATCCAACCCAATACATAGAAAAGATTGTTTTTTTTTGATTTCAGAAATTAATTGTTTGGTTGTCATGTTCTTAAATTTTGAATTCAGAATTCTAAATTCAGAATTTTAAAAGGTTTCTCCTGCTTCTTTAAGTTTTTCTGTGTTGTTTACCAATTGTAGTTCGTCTATAATTTTCTGAATATCACCATTAATAATATTGCCTAAATCGTAGAGTGTTAAGTTTATTCTGTGGTCGGTAACACGACCCTGAGAATAGTTGTAGGTTCTAATTTTTGCACTACGGTCACCACTGGTTACCATAGAGCCTCTTTTAATGGCGTCTTCGGCTTGTTTTTTTGCTAATTCCAAATCGTATAATCTAGAACGCAAAACCTTAAAAGCTTTCTCTTTATTTTTATGTTGCGATTTCTGATCTTGACATTGAGCAACCAAGCCAGTAGGCACGTGAGTTAAACGTACAGCAGAATAAGTTGTGTTTACTGATTGTCCTCCAGGTCCAGACGAACAGAAAAAATCTACACGTACATCTTTAGGGTTTATTTGAATATCAAATTCTTCTGCTTCAGGAAATACCATTACGGTTGCAGCACTAGTATGAACACGTCCTTGGGTTTCGGTTTGTGGAACACGTTGAACTCGGTGTACACCTGCTTCAAATTTTAATGTTCCATAAACATCTTCGCCAGTAATTTCAAACTGAATTTCTTTAAAACCACCATTTGTTCCCTCACTAAAATCTACTACATCTATACGCCAGCCTCTACCTTCGCAATATTTGGTGTACATTCTAAAAATATCTCCTGCAAAAATACTTGCTTCATCTCCACCTGTTCCTGCACGGATTTCCATTACTGCATTTTTAGCATCTTCAGGGTCTTTTGGGACTAATAAAAATTTAATTTCATCTTCTAAAGCTGGTATTCTGCCTTTAGCTTCATCCAATTCCATTTTTGCCATTTCGACCATTTCAGCATCGCTACCATCGGAAATAATTTCATTAGCTTCATTTATATTATCAGTTAATGAAAGGTATTCTTCACGTTTATCCATTAACAAACGCAAATCTTTATATTCTTTATTTAGTTTTATATAACGTTTTTGATTGGTGATAATATCTGGCTGAATAATTAAATCGCTCACTTCATCGAAACGCTGCTTTACTATTTGAAGTTTATCTAACATAAAATGTATTTATGGTACAAATTTACAATATTATATTACTGTTGTTCGATAAAAATTCACAATATCCCCAAACTATTTAGGTTTTTGGGAGTTTTGGCGAATTTGTTTTTTTCTTTAAAAAGGCAAAAAACTCAACCATAGTCACTTGCCGAAGTGTCGTTGTGGTTTTATTCTTTAAGCATTTAAAATAAGAAAGAACGAGTCAAAAAACCAAAGGCTGTGTAGTTAGGGTATGCCTTAAATCCTCTAAAAGTTGCGTTTATTATATGAATTTAAGAAATAAACCAAATACAAAAAAAAATCAAGTAAAAAAATTTACCGCAATATAGTATGCTACATTTTACTTACATTTGTTTTTTAACCAACTTAGCTTTTTTTAATGAAAATTAATATCCTTTATTTAGTTGCATTTTTACTGTTTGTTTCGTGCTCCGAAAACCCTTCAGCAAGTAAAAAAATAAATAAGAATAAAGTAAATACAAAACTGTTTTCTAAGATAAATAGTGCTACTTCTAATATCGCCTTTAAAAATATGGTACGAGAAGATTTAGATTTTAACTTTCTAAACTACCCATATTTATACACTGGAGCAGGTGTTGCTGTTGGCGATATAGATAATGATGGTTTGGATGATATTTATCTCACTTCTAATTTTGGACCTAATAAACTATATAAAAACAAAGGCGATTTTAATTTTGAAGACATTACTATAAGTTCAAAAACAGAAGATTATCAAGGCTTTACAACAGGAGTAACTATGCTAGATATTAATAATGATGGTTGGTTAGATATTTATGTTTGTAAAGCAGGATCTTTAAAAAGTGATGAGGGTAGGAGAAATTTACTTTTTGTAAACCAACAAAATGGCACTTTTAATGAAGAAGGAAAAAAATGGGGAATTGACGATCCTGGCTATACTACACAAGCATATTCCTTAGATTATGATAAAGATGGAGATTTAGATCTTTATGTAGTTAATTACAGATACGATTTTAAAAACAACACCAAAATTAGTGGAGTAATACAAAGCCAAATAGAAGAAATTACTAGTGACCAATTATACAGAAATGATGGCAGCCATTTTACAAAAGTTACAGGCGAAGCAGGAATTTACAATAAAGCTTGGGGACTTTCTGGAGCTGTTGGCGATTTTAATAATGATGGTTGGGATGATATATATGTTTCTAACGACTATTTAGAGCCAGATATGATGTACATTAATCAACAAGACGGAACCTTTAGAAACGAAATAAACGCAAGAGTTAACCATATTTCATTTAACAGTATGGGTTCAGATTATGCAGATTTAAACAACGACGGACTAGAAGATTTAATAACGGTAGACATGCTTGCCGAGAATTACGCAAGAGGCAAAGAAAACATGGCTTCTATGAGTACAACCAATTTTATGAGTATGGTAAAAGTAGGCTACCATCACGCTTATATGGCAAATATGTTACATTACAATGTTGGTAATGGTAAATTTCAAGAAACCGCCCAATTAAGTGGTGTTGTAAAAACAGATTGGTCTTGGGCTCCACTAATTGCGGATTTTGATAATGACGGTTTAAAAGATATCTTTATAACCAATGGAGTTTACAAAGATTATCATAACCAAGATTTTAGAATTGCACTTCGGAAAAAAAATACTAAAGGGGAGTCTATGACCATTCAAGGAGTTTTAGATATGATGCCCTCTCAAAAATTAGACAATTACATTTATAAAAACAATGGTGATTTTACTTTTACAAAAACAATAAAAGATTGGGGACTAGAAGATCCAAGTTTCTCAAACGGTGCCGCTTATGCAGATTTTGATAATGATGGCGACCTAGATCTTATTGTAAACAACGTAAACGATGGTATTGGGCTTTATAAAAACAACGCTACCAATAATTATATAAAAATTAAACTGGTGGGACCCTCTACTAATAGCCTTGGGATAGGTGCAAAGGTTTATGTAAAAAATAATCAATCTACACAATTTCAGAAATTGTATTTAGCTAGAGGGTTTGAATCTTCGGTATCAAATATTTTAAACTTTGGTTTGGGAAAAAACACATCTATTGATGAAGTTGTAATAGAATGGCCAGATGGAAAAACTAATACATTAAATAATGTAAAGGTAAATCAGACTTTAAAAATTAATTACAATTCATCTACTAACGAAGCATTTGTTAATGAAAATATAACGCCATTAAAAAACAATATAAACGCAACTTCTTTAGGTATTAACTACCAACACCAAGAAAACGAATTTAACGATTATTCGGTACAACTTTTATTACCTCAAAAACAATCTACTAAAGGTACGGGAATAACTACTGGCGATGTAAACGGAGATGGATTAGACGATTTTTTCGTCGGAAATGCACTAGGATCAAAAGCAGCACTTTACATACAGAATAACGACGGAACTTTTAAAGAAACCAACAAAAACCTTTGGACTAAAGAAGCGAAATACGAAGACGCCAATGCCTTGTTTTTTGATGCTGATGGCGATGGAGACCAAGATCTTTATGTAGTAAGTGCAGGTTATGAATTGGGCGAAAACAATCCTTTATTACAAGATCGTTTGTACTTAAATGATGGAAAAGGAAATTTTTCAAAAAACAACAATGCACTTCCTAAAATGTTAACTTCTGGTAAAAGTGTAATTGCAGCAGATTATGATGCCGATGGCGATTTAGATTTGTTTATAGCAGGTAATGTTGTTCCGGGTAAATACCCGCTTTCTCCTCGTTCTTATTTATTAAAAAATGAAAACGGAAAATTTACCGACGACACAAGTAATTCGTTAAAAGAAGCAGGAATGATATCTGAAGCAATTTTTACCGACTACGATAACGATAAAGATTTAGATTTATTAATGGTTGGCGAATGGATGGCACCAACAATTTATACCAATACCAACGGAACCTTTGATAACAACGATGTTATTTCAGGTTTTGAAAACCAAGAAGGTTGGTGGTTTAGTATAACTGAAGCAGATTTTGATGGCGATGGCGATCAAGATTATGTATTCGGAAATTTAGGAAAAAACAATAAATTTCATCCTTCAGAAAAAAAACCTCTTTATATCTATGCAAAAGATTTTGATGACAACGGTAGTTTTGATGTCGCTATGAGCAAAATAAATAACGGAAAATTAGTTCCCGTTAGAGGAAAAGAATGTAGCTCGGAACAAAATCCTTTTTTATTAGAAAAAATTGGAACCTATAAAGAATTTGCCAGCTTAGATATGGAACATATTTATGGTGAAGAAAAATTAAAAGATGCCTTTCAACTTGTAGCTCATAGTTTTGAATCTGTTTATGTAGAAAACTTAGGAAATGGAGAGTTTAAAACAACTCCTTTAAGTAATGAAGCACAAATGGGACCAACTATGTCATTGATTAGTGGCGATTTTAATAACGACGGCAATCTTGATATTATGGGTATTGGTAATATGTATGACGCCGAGGTAGAAACTATTCGTTACGACAGTAATTATGGTTATGTTCTTCTAGGAAATGGAAAAGGAGATTTTAAATATAGCAAAGAGTATATGCCATTTATAGATTCAGATTCTAAAAACCTTAAGCAGGTTATTATTAAAGGCAAGATTCATTATATAGTGGCTAGTAATAATGCTCCTTTAGAAGTATTTACTTATAATTAACAATCATAAAATTCTAAAGATTTATATTATTTTAAGGCAAGCTACAAACAATAAAATACCGTTTACTGGGTATATTTATCAATGAAACCTTAACCTATATTTGCTAAGCATAAATTTTTTATTAGAGCAGGGGATCTCTAATAAAATTTTGTTTTAAAGGTGAAAAGGCTGCTTGAAAAAGCAGTCTTTTTTTTACTTACAGGTTATTTACTACCTACTGAATACTGCTTACTGAATACTGCTTACTGAATACT
>CAZIMW010000128.1:0-8009 GCA_964540425.1 uncultured Flavobacterium sp. | reverse complement strand
CCACCAACATCTGTTATAGCATAGGGTACATATATATTAATCATATCTGTATTATAATATCCTTGAGCTACGGCATAATTCCACATATCATGCCTTTGGCATCTGCTAATTTTTCCCCATCCATCTGAGTCCTGACCTAACTCATCACAACTACTGGTTGCTGGATTCCAAATTTCTTCCATTATCCCTGTTGGACTTTCAAAACCATCATAACCTCTGTATTTAAAAAAAATATTAAAATCATTAAACTTAATATTTAATGCAGCAACACTTTCTAATAATTTATCCTCTGTAAAATCAGCACCACCATAACTCCCATCAGGTTCTCTTACTTGCCAGTAAAAAACATTAAAAACAATTGGTTCAGCGTTTTGGTAGATACTAGGGTCAGTTGAAAATGAATAATTTTGAATTTCACTTAGTTGTTCATAATCTGGATTTGCACATTCTATATTTTCATATTGAGAAAACACAAAACATACATTACCTAAAATAAATAATAATGAAATAAGCATTTGATTTTTCATAATAAAATAATTTAATATTTAACAATGGTTTTCTAGTGTGCAAGATTTCTAGAGATCTTGTACAGGTTTACTTGCAAGTATTTTACTAATTAATGTGAGGGAGTTTGTGCTAAGATATAAAAATAAATGACCACACAGTCATTGTCAGTGAATTTTTTATAAATGACCTTAGTGTCATTGAATTCAGACACTAAAAATAAAGAGTTATTGCTTTGGTTAGCAAAAAGAATTAAATCCTTAAGAACTAATAAGGGCTTAACTCAATTGCAATGTTTTAATGACACTAATATTCATTTTGGCAGAATTGAACAAGGAAATAGAGATATATCTTTTTTAACTCTTTATAAAATTTGCAGGTATTTAAATATTAGTCATAAAGATTTTTTTGAAGATTTAGAGTTAGAGTGCGATAATTAACAAAACAAAGTTTCCTAAAAAAAATATTCGTCCAATGTTACCCAATAATGTTTGGGAATATTTAGATGAAATGAATTTTTATAGGTAGTAATTAATCCAATACTTTATTTTCATTCTCCACTAAATAATTAAACGTTTTTTTAACTAATTCGTTTAGTTTTAACCCGTTTTTTGAAGCTATAAGCGATAGTTTTTTATGAATATTACTCGGTACCCTTACATTAAAAACACCTTTATAAACTTTATTCGGTTCCTTGCCTAATTCTTCACAAGTTTCTAAATAATCATTAATAGCTTCTTTAAAATTTCCTTTAAGTTCAGAAACTGATTCTCCTTCAAAAAGGACTAAATCGTTAATTCCTTCAATTTTTCCATAGAAAACATCATCTTCAGCACTATAATTTACAGCACCTATATAATCGTCATATTCTAAATAATTTTTCATAATCCTAATTTTTCGATTACTTGTTTAATCACATATTGTTTTACTATATTACTAGGGTGAGGTTTATGCAAACTAATAATATCTAAATTTTTGTTTATAAATTTCCTTCTAGAACCTCCTGTTTTTCCTTTTTGATTTTTTTCTTGAAAATTAAAGTGATTTAAAATTTTAACCAATTCTTCCCAAGTTAAATCTTTTGGGATTGTTTTAAATTTTAAAATTAATTTTTCAATCTTACTCATATACAAAAGTAACTAAATATTAGTTACAATAATAATTTATTTCAAATAAGACAATTCTTCGCAACCCCTAAATTATTCGTATTTTTGATTATAATTAATATTATGTATGTCAAATAAACTAAAGTTTACAGTTTTTGGAGGAGGAAGTTGGGCAACAGCTATTGTAAAAATGTTGTGCGAAAACTTAGATGAAGTAGGTTGGTATATGCGAAATACCGAAGCAATTGAATATATAAAAAAAGACAAACACAACCCTAATTACCTTTCTTCGGTTGAGTTTGACACTGATAAATTAAAGTTAAGTAATGACATTAATGAAATGGCTTCCTATGCCGATTATCTTATTTTTGTTATTCCATCGGCATTTTTATATAAAGAATTAGAAAAATTAACGGTCAATTTAAAAGACAAAGTAGTTTTTTCAGCCATTAAAGGTATTGTTCCTGAAACAAGCTTAATTGTTGGAGATCATTTTTATACACATTTAAAAATTCCGTTTAAAAATATTGGTGTAATTACAGGTCCTTGTCACGCAGAAGAAGTTGCTCTCGAGCGTCTTTCATATTTAACTATTGCTAGTGCCGATCAAGAAAAAGCAAAAATTGTTGCCGATCATTTAAGTAGTGATTATATAAAATGTTCCTTAAGTGAAGATATAATCGGCACCGAATATGCTGCCATGCTAAAAAATATTTACGCAATTGCTGCCGGAATTGCCCACGGTTTAGGTTATGGCGATAACTTCCAAAGCGTTTTGATGAGCAATGCCATACGGGAAATGAAAAAATATGTAAAGAAAATTTACAAAATGAAACGTGACATTAATGGCTCTGCCTATCTAGGAGATTTATTAGTGACAGGATATTCTATGTTTAGCCGAAACCGAATGTTCGGAACTATGATTGGAAAAGGCTACACCGTAAAAAGCGCACAAATGGAAATGAGTATGATTGCTGAAGGCTATTATGCAACAAAAAGTGCTTACGAGCTAAATCAACAAAAAGAAAAAAAGGCCAAAACACCTATTATAGATGCGGTTTACGATATTCTCTACAAAAATAAAGATGCTAGAAAAGTATTTAAAGAGTTAACAGATAAGTTGGATTAATTACTTTGCTAAGACACAATCTTGACCCATTAAGTCTATAAAAACTGCTTTTTCTTCGGAAATAGAATGAGGCTCAAATATAAAAGTGCGATCAAATAGTTTTCCTTCAGCAAAAAAAGTAATGATATATTCGTTGGTAAAACTAAAAACTTCTTCTGCTATAAATTCAACTTTTGTTCCGGTGTACGGAGGTAAATCTCCTAATCCGTGACGTAATGTTGAGGTCTTTTTATCTTTATTTTTCCCTCTAGAAAGCACCAAAACTGACTCGATTCTGTCTTTTCGATTATTAATTAAATATACATTCCAATGTTGGGCAAGGAAATCTTTGTCCCATTCTTTTGTAGCGACTATTTGAATGTTTTCAACTTTTGGAATTTTGATGTCTTTTTTCATAGGTTTTGTCCGGTTGAGCGCAGTCGAGACCTCAATAAAGAATAGTGCATATTCAAAAGAAACCCCTCGACTGCGCTCGGGGAGACATTCTGGATAAATTTACAAACTCTTAAACTGCTCTAAAAAGCGCACGTCATTTTCGCTAAACATACGAATATCTGGAATTTGATGAAGTAATAATGCAATACGATCTATTCCCATTCCAAAGGCAAAACCAGAATAAACTTCTGGGTCAATATTACAGTTTTTTAGCACATTTGGATCTACCATTCCGCAGCCCATAATCTCTAACCATCCGGTTCCTTTGGTCATTTTATAATCGGTTTCGGTTTCTAAACCCCAATACACATCTACCTCGGCACTTGGCTCGGTAAACGGAAAGTAGGAAGGACGTAAACGAATCTTAGATTTCCCAAACATTTCGGTAGTGAAGTATTGTAATGTCTGCTTTAAATCTGCAAAACTCACTCCTTTATCTACATACAATCCTTCCACTTGATGGAAAAAACAATGTGATCTAGCTGAAATTGCTTCATTACGATATACTCTTCCCGGAGAAATGGTACGAATAGGAGGTTTATTATTTTCCATATAACGGACTTGCACCGATGAGGTATGAGTACGCAACAAAACATCTGGGTTTTTTTCAATAAAAAAAGTATCCTGCATATCTCTAGCGGGATGATATTCTGGAAGGTTCAAGGCAGTAAAATTATGCCAATCGTCTTCAATTTCTGGTCCTTCAGAAACATTGAAACCAATTCGTGAAAAGATATCGATAATTTTATTTTTTACAATCGAAATTGGATGTCTTGAACCCAATTCAATAGGTTCTCCTGGGCGTGTTAAATCACCATAAATTCCTTTTGAATCTTCTTCATTAGTTAAAGATGCTTTTAAGGAATTTACTTTTTCGGTAGCAACCGTTTTTAATTGATTGATAGTTTGTCCAAACTCTTTTTTTAGTTCATTGGGAACATTTTTAAATTCCGCAAAAAAGTCATTCAGTAAACCTTTTTTTCCTAAATATTTAATTCGGAACGTTTCGATTTCATCATGAGAGTTTGCTACAAACGCCTCAACTTCTGCAATATGTTCTTTTATTTTATCAATCATAACTTATGGTAAGTAAGTTTGCAAAATTACGTTTTTTGAAATGGCATCGCAACTAAAAAAGAGAGAAATGAACGCGAAAGATTTAAGACCGCTCGCTTTTGACAAATGATCTAAGACTTAATTTAATTTTTCACTAACTGCCAACTGATTACTGATTTACTGAGGACTGAATAACCTCTTTCTCAATAAAATATTGCACAATAGCTTCTTTCATCAACACACTTTGTTCTCCTGCTTTTAAAGGGGGGAGTTGTTCCAAAATCTGATAATGAGGCCAGCCTTGTTCATCAAAATAATCAAAAGCATAATACCCAAAAGGTTCTAAAAGTCTGCAAATAGCAATGTGCATCAAGTTGAGCTTATCGTCTTTTCCGTAAATTTTCTTAAGGTTTCCCTTTTCTTGAAGCCCGATAATATAAATAATCGCATCTATATCTAAAGTGTCACCATCTGCAAATTGATTACTAAGTAAAGTAACCACTTCGTTCCATTGTTTTTTTAATTCCTCGTCTCTTGCCATAGTACTACCTGCGAAGGTGGGTATCTGTTTAATAATAAAATTCTTGTTTTGTGCAAAGATAAGCCCCTAAAAAGAAAAACCTACAAGAAACAGGCTCTTGTAGGTTTTTATAAAATATTTTTAATTATTTATTCCTCATTTTGAATTTTTTTAAAAACCTCGTAACAAATTTCATCACAGATTAGATTCTCAGTAGAAGGAGTTAATTTTAAATCATTTCCTACAAAAGAATATAAATATATAAAAAGACCTTCATTATCTGAGCAAACATCATTATCAAATTGTAAAAACACCTTCGTGCCATCAAAGATGTATGTACCTGTCGTGCAGTTAGTATTATTTACTCCAATAAAAACAAACTCATCGTTATCATAAAACTGAATAGTGTAACCGTCCTCAATTTGTTCACAACCCAAAGTCCCGCCACCGTTATCTTCACAATATTCTATTAATTGCCATTTACCAATTATAGAATCTTTATTCTCATCATTATCTTTACTACAACCTAATAAAATAGTAAATGAAACTAACATATATATAATATTTTTCATGTTTGTTAATTTTAATGGTTAATAATTAATTGTTGGGTAATTACCTCATTACCATTATGTATATGTAAATAATACAAACCATTTGGAATGTCTATGGTTCCAACTGTTTTTTCTATATTAATGCTTTCTCCCTCGTATAAAATATTAGAATATTGGTCATAAATGTAAATATAATACGTTCCTTCTGGATAACTGCTAAAATCTAATATAAAATTTTCGTCAGCAGAATTTGGCACTGGGTTGGGTGGTAAAATATCACAAGTAGTACATGAGGTCGTATTATCATGTTCTACATAAATATGTGTTGAGCCTCCTATGCCACATTTATTTTATCCAATAAGTTGTATTAATCCATTATGACTTCAGGCAGCAACACAACAAATTTCAATTAATTATTATTTACTAGGCAGAGAGGTTTATTAAATGTGATTATTGCTTAATATCTTAAAACACAACCAATGTGTGACAATTAATATCAGACTATTACTCGTTTGGTACTTTTTTAAAAATTTCATAACAACCCTCGTCGCATGTGTTATTTTCTTCTGAGAGAGTTAATTTCAATCTGCTTTCAACAAACGTATAATCTAAAATATAATACTCATCAATTAAAGAACATTCCTCTTCTTCTTTATAATCTAATACTATTGATGTTGAATCATAAGTAAATGTTCCATAAATACAGCTATTAGATGTATTACTTTGAGTGAATGTACCATTCTCTTTAAAGTAATAAATCAAACCGTTTTCTATAACTGTACAACCCCATGTTCCATCACCTATATTTTCGCAATATTCTATTAATTGCCATTTACCAATTATAGAATCTTTATTCTCTTCATTATCTTTACTACAACCTAATAAAATAGTAAATGAAACTAACATATATATAATATTTTTCATGTTTGTTAATTTTAATGGTTAATAATTAATTGTTGGGTAATTACCTCATTACCATTATGTATATGTAAATAATACAAACCATTTGGAATGTCTATGGTTCCAACTGTTTTTTCTATATTAATGCTTTCTCCCTCGTATAAAATATTAGAATATTGGTCATAAATGTAAATATAATACGTTCCTTCTGGATAACTGCTAAAATCTAATATAAAATTTTCGTCAGCAGAATTTGGCACTGGGTTGGGTGGTAAAATATCACAAGTAGTACATGAGGTCGTATTATCATGTTCTACATATAAATGCTTTGAGTTATCACTAATACCACATTTATTAATGCCAATTAACTGTATCAAACCACTATGACCACCATTACCCGTCCAAATGTTTGAGTTATAGCCACTTGTTGTTGGTAACATTTGCCAATTATCACTAGATTGATCTACGGGATTAACAATGTCATAATCTGGATCAAAAGGATATGGCAATACCCATTGATAAGAAGTTGCACCACCACCACCACCATGATAGGTGTACCAAGATCCAGAATTAACCAATGTAGGGCCAGATAAACTTGTTGGAGCCGCAGGTTTACCAACCCAAACAGTATAATGCTCCATACCACCATTTGCATAACTTACTTCTACAAAACCCCATTCGCTAATTGTATTATTAATTGCCCTTACCGTAACAGTACTATTTATAGCAGATCCAACTATCTCTAAAGAACTCCCAGAGACTTCCCATAAATAGGGACCGCTTGCATGAGTAATTGTTAAAGTTGTTGTTGGGTCTAAACAAGTTATGGTATCACCATCAATTATCCCACAAGAATTGCCCACCACAGTTTGTAAAAAAGGAAGGGCAGCTAAAGCATCACGCATTCTTAACTCTTGACCAATAGTAAAACTATTTCTACAAATTTCTCGAGAATAAGACATAATATTATGAGTATCTGGAGTATATCCTCCTCCTCCAGTGTAATTACAATTTGAATTTACATTTACATTACCTAACCCTGAATCAGCTGGAGTGTCACATAATTGGTCTCCAGCACTACCACAATTAGCGTTAGAGCCTGTTCTAGGTATGTTTTCTACTCCATAAATTAGTGTGTCATGTGTATGTAACAAATTTAAACAATGTCCAACCTCATGCGGTAATGTTGCTTCTAAGGTATTTGATGCTTTTACTACTAACGCTTGACTTCCAATACCGTCAGCCTTACCTTTATATGGTGCTGTATCAACAATATAAACATTAATTGCATCTGCTTGATTATTAATTTGCACTAAAGGGTCAAATTCTAGTTCTTGCAAATTAAAATATGTGGAGTTATCTATATAATCAAAACCTAATTGGTTAAAAAACAATTTATGTGGGTTAAATTCTATATTTAATAAATTAGTCATTTGGGTTAAGGTGTTTTCGGTTATACCATTACCAGTACCATTGCTATTTCTAACAATATGGTAATACACATTTAAGCATATTTCTGGGTGTAATTGTATGTTGGTTCTGTCAAAACCTCTTTCTTGTTTGGTTCTTTCAAAAGTTTGGTAATTTGTTGGTGAAACCGTACCACACTCTTGCCCATAAAAGGAAAAACTAAAACTAAGCAAAAATACTATTGATAAAAAATAGTTGTTCATAATAAAAAATTAAGGATTAATTAATATTGAGTCCTTAATTAACTGGGGAGTTATAATAGAATTATCATGAAATAAATTAAAATCGTAATATTAAAAATACAAAGTAAAAAAAAAAAAAAAAATATATAAAAAAAT
>CAZIMW010000127.1:0-8047 GCA_964540425.1 uncultured Flavobacterium sp. | reverse complement strand
CATAATGCTTTTGAGGATAATTATTTTTTGCCTAATTTGGGTGAATAGTTACAAACTTTCACATTTAACCTAAATAGTTAGCTTATATTTATACTTTCTAAAAATAAAATTATGATTCGTTTACTATTAGTGATTGCTGTAGCTCTCACGGTTTCTTGCAACTCTGCACAAAATGCTGCTTCAGCTAAAAAAATGACTGCCGAAGACTACGCAAACTCCATTACTTCAGAAGATTTAAAAACTCTTCTATATATACTTGCCAGCGATAAAATGGAAGGAAGAATGACTGGTGAAAACGGAAATAATATGGCAGCAGAATACCTTCGGAATTATTATATGGACCAAGGAATCTCTGCTCCAATTGAAGAAAACAACTATTATCAACCTATTCCTGCTGAATATTTTGGAAATTCATCAGGTGGAAACCCATCTCAAAACGTAGTAGCTTTTATTAAAGGATCTGAAAAACCTGAAGAAATTATAGTGCTCTCTGCACATTACGATCACGTTGGGATGAAAGAAGAAGAAATATATAACGGTGCAGATGATGATGGTAGCGGAACTGTAGCTATGATGGAAATGGCGCAAGCTTTCCAAATGGCTGTTAATAATGGTAATGGACCTAAACGATCTATCTTAATATTACACGTTACTGGTGAAGAAATAGGTTTATACGGCTCAAAATATTACACAGAAAACCCTTTATTTCCTCTTGAAAATACCGTTGTAAATCTAAATACTGATATGATTGGAAGAATAGGCTCCGAAAAAGAAGGAAACGATAATTATATATATTTAATAGGAAGCGATAAGCTTAGTCAAGAACTTCACGACTTATCTGAAGAAGTAAACAAAAAATATGTAAATCTAGAATTAGACTACACTTATAATGACGATAATGACCCCAATCGATTTTATTACCGAAGTGATCATTACAACTTTGCAAAAAATAACATTCCTGTGATATTTTATTTTAACGGAACTCACGAAGATTATCACCAACCGGGAGATACACCAGATAAAATTGAATACGAACTCATGGCAAAAAGAACTCAGTTAATCTTTTTAACTGCTTGGGAAATTGCCAATCGTGAAGATCGAATTACTGCTGATAAGTTGAAATAAAAACAGATTTGTTTTACCATTAAGAAATTAAGTCTTTCTATATAGACCTCATAAATCATTTATTTCCTTTAAGGTTTCTTGATTAATTAGACCTACTAGGTTTTTAAAACCTAGTAGGTCTTTTAAATTTATTCCACAAAAAAAGCCTCTCCATTAAGAGAGGCTCTTGATTCTGGGTGGAAGACGGGATTCGAACCCGCGACCCTCGGTACCACAAACCGATGCTCTAACCAACTGAGCTACAACCACCATTTAAAATTTCACTTTTAAAGCGGTTGCAAATATAATTCTTTTAGTTTTTGTTCGCAATAGAGATTGAAAAGAATTTTAAATTAAATCGCTTAAACTATTTACAGCAACATAACGTTCTACCGTAAAACCTTCTGCGTGTTCTACTCCAATCAATCTTCCTAAATCTTGTGCTCTATAAGTAATACTGTCTTTAAAATTGGTCGTTGAAATTGGAGTTACAGGTTCGTTGGAATCTTGTTGAAAAAACTGAGTTTTATAAGCCAAAACAGCTTCCATTTTTTTATCAATAAACCCCGAGACATCAACTACAAAATCAGGTTCTATATTTTTCCATTGAATATAATGATAGACGTGTTTGGGTCGCCAAATATCTTGGCTTTTTCCTTCTGAAGTGGTTTCAATTTTTCGTAATCCACTTAAAAAACAAGCATCGCTTACCAAATCACTTCCTTTTGGGTGATCTATATGACGGTCATCAACTGCATTACATAAAACGATATCTGGTTGGTATTTCCGAATCATCTCAATTAGTTTTAGTTGATGTTCTTTATCATTCACAAAAAATCCATCAGCGAATTCCATATTTATTCTAAAGGAAGCTCCTAATATTTTTCGGGCATCTTCTGCTTCAGCATCTCGAGTTTCGGCAGTTCCTCTCGTTCCTAATTCACCTCTTGTTAAATCGATAAATCCAACAGTTTTTCCGTTGGCAATTTCTTTAGCAATGGTTGCTCCTGCTCCTAATTCTATATCGTCTGGATGTGCGCCAATGGCGAGTATGTCTATTTTCATTTTATTTTTTCTTTGTTGTTACGCAGAGTTCCGTAAGGAATCCCTGAGATTCACAGAGTACAAATATAATAACCTATTTTTTTAAACTTTTCTCAAAAGCCTGTTTTAAATCTGAAGCAATGTCTTTCCATTCTTCAATCCCTACAGATAATCGCAATAATCCTTCTGTAATTCCTTGCTTTTTTCGTTCCTCTTCTCCTAATAAAGCGTGTGAAGTTTTTGAAGGTGCCAAAATTGTGGACTCCACTCCTGCCAAACTCATCGAGGGTTTTATGAGTTGCAATGCTTTTAAAAACTTTGCTGAATCTATTTTTTCAGACAATTCAAAAGATAACATTCCCGTAAATCCGTTCATCTGTTTTTTTGCTAGTTTATAATTAGGGTGCGATTTTAAACCTGGATAATATACTTTATCGACCAACTCATTTTTATCTAACCACCTGGCAACTTTCTTTGCGTTTCGGTTATGAGATTTCACACGAATTGCCAAAGTTTTCATACTTCGTTCCAATAACCAAACCGTATATTCACTTAAACTTCCGCCGAGATTTTTCCCTACATTCCAAATCTTTTTAATGTGCTCTTCGGAAGCTGCTACTGCTCCTGCACAAATATCACTATGACCTCCCAAATATTTAGTAGCACTATGTATCATTATATCTATCCCAAAATCAATAGGTGTTTGATTAATAGGTGAAGCAAAAGTATTGTCAATCATGGAAACCAACTTATGCTTCTTTGCAATTCTCGAAATCATTTCCAAATCGGTAATTTTCATCAAAGGATTGGAAGGTGTTTCCACATAAATAACTTTGGTATTATCCTTAATTTTTGAAGTGAAATCTTCTTCGGAAAAACCCTCGGTAAAATCGAATTCTATTCCGAATTTAGGAAATTCTTCCACCATAAAATTATAAGCACCTCCATAAATTGTTTTTTGAACTACCACGTGATCGCCTTTACTTAAAAACGCTAATAAGGTGGTACTTACTGCTGCCATTCCGCTTCCTAAAATCAATCCTGCTTCCGTTTTTTCTAAAGCGGCAATTTTTTTACACAAAGCTTCTTGGTTAGGTGTGTTCATATATCGTGGATATCGCAACACTTCAACGTCTTCGTAGGCATACGAATTACTCATAAACAAAGGCGAAATCGCTCCTTTAAATTGCTTGTCTTCTACTTCGCCAATGTGGACACATACAGTGTTTATCCCTAAATTTTTGTTTTTCATTTCAATACTATTTAATGCGTTTCCAAGATAGTAATTTTTGTATTGTGCCATATAATTAACCGCCCTTTATTTTCGTACATCTATACTATTTTTTAATTCGGTCACATGGAGCGCCAATTTAGTTATTTCCTTGGTATCAAAATTTTAGTTATGGATGTTTCATATAAATTAAATCTCTTGTTATATTTACAAAATGGCAGATCATCATTCAAAATTAGATTTACTTCTAAAAGAAATAGGACGATTAAAACAAAAGCAAGAATTTTTCTCGAAGGAAATCAACGAAATACAAAAAGAAGTATTTAGGTTGAAATCGTTTGAAACAAAACAGGAAGAAGAAATACAAGAAATAATTCCTCCAATAGTTAAAGCTGCTCAAATTCCTATAGAAAAGGAAATTCCTATTAAAAAGGAAATAATAGTAGAAAATGTCACGCCATTTTCTCACGAAACTACGCGGAGCAAAAATAAAATTCCAAAAGGAAAATCTGATTTAGAAAAATTTATTGGAGAGAACCTTCTTAATAAAATTGGGATATTAATCACTGTTATAGGAGTTGGAATTGGTGCTAAATATTCCATTGAACACGATTTAATTAGCCCATTAACACGAATAATCTTAGGCTATTTTGCTGGTTTAGGGCTTTTAGGATTTGGTATAAAACTAAAAAACAATTACCATAATTACAGTACTGTTCTTGTTAGTGGCGCTATAGCTATTATGTATTTTATCACTTTCTTTGCCTATAGCTTTTACGAATTAATACCACAGTTACTCACCTTCGTTTTAATGACTGTCTTTACAATTTTCACGGTAATCGCAGCTTTAAATTACAACAAACAAATTATTGCTCATATTGGATTAGTAGGCGCTTATGCCGTCCCGTTTTTACTAAGTGATGGATCTGGAAAAGTTGTTGTTATGTTTAGTTATATGGCAATAATCAACATAGGGATTTTAATAATAGCTTTTAAAAAGTACTGGAAACCTCTCTATTATGTTTCTTTCATCTTAACTTGGTTTATTTTTCTGGCTTGGTACTTTTTTGATTATTCAATCTCTAATCATTTTGTAATCGGATTTGTATTTTCAACTATATTTTTTGGTGTTTTTTACATTACTTTTTTAGCTTATAAGTTTAAACAAAAGGAAGTTATTTATTCAAAAGATATAATTATTCTACTATTAAATTCATTTATTTATTACGGAATTGGCTACTCAATACTCAGCAATCACGAAACAGGAGAACAACTCTTAGGACTGTTCACTCTATTAAATGCAATCATTCACTTTTTAGTAAGTGCTTTTATCTATAAAAAGAAATTAGCCGATAAAAAACTTTTTTATATTATTGCTGGATTGGTTTTAGTATTTATTACTATTTCAATTCCTGTACAATTAGATGGAAATTGGGTAACAATGCTTTGGGTTTCTGAGGCTGCATTGCTTTTTTGGATTGGAAGAACAAAGAACATTGCTACCTACGAACGTATTTCGTATGCATTAATGACACTTGCATTGATTAGTTTACTACAAGATTGGACAGAAGGTTATAGAAATTATTTTTATAGAGATGAAATCAGAATAAAATCATTCCTTAATAGCTATTTTTTAACTTCAGTTTTATTTATCGTGGCTTTCGGTTTTATTACAAAAATAAGTAGAAATAAAAACTTTACATCTCCATTACCAAAGGCTTGGCTAAAAAATTTATTTTCAGTAATTATTCCCGGAATTTTCATTTTTACAATTTACTATAGCTTTCGATTAGAGATTGGTAATTATTTTAATGTGCTCTATTCTAATTCCGCAATTGATTTAGGTGGAGAAACTCAATACTATAGCGACCACGTTAAAAATGAAGACATTCTAAAGTTTAAAACTATCTGGATCATTGTTTATTCGCTATTCTTTATAACTGTTCTTTCTATAATTAATAGGAAGAAAATTAAAGATAAAAAACTTGGTCTGGTAACACTTTTACTTAGTTTTATCTCTTTAGCAACATACCTAACCTTTGGGCTTTATGAACTGAGTGAACTTAGAGTAAATTATTTAGCTCAAAATCAATCTGAATATTATAATCAGGGGATTTTCAATATCGGAATCCGTTACATAACTTATGTTTTTGTTGTTTTGTTGATTATCGAAATAATAAAATTGGTTAAAACCTATTTACCTGACAAAAACATTATTAAACTCACTTATTTAGCTTTAAATATTGCTGTTTTATGGATTGCAAGTAGCGAATTGATTAGTTGGCTAGATATGGCTTCGGTTGAGCAATCCTACAAATTAGGTCTGAGTATTTTATGGGGGATTTATTCCTTATTGCTAATTGTGTATGGAATTTGGAAAAACAAACAATACCTCAGAATTGGTGCTCTCGTATTATTTGGAGTTACCCTATTAAAATTATTTTTATACGATATTTCTCATTTAAATACCATTGCTAAAACCATTGTATTTGTTTCCTTAGGAGTGATTTTATTAATAATTTCTTTCTTATATAATAAGTACAAAAATCAAATTACAGATGAAGATGAAAGTGAAGAATAGCCTCTATTTATTATTGTTTTCCTCCTTTTGTTATGGACAAATTGGAGAATATAATTATAAGCAAGAAATAAAAGGAGTAACCGATCAATGGCATAAAATTACGATTCCAAATGCTGCTTTTAACGAATTGAAAAACAATTTATCAGACATTAGAATCTTCGGAATAAAAGCTGATAAAGACACCATTGAAATTCCTTATATTTTAAAACTTGCTTCGGAAAAGCAAACTATTCAAAAAATAGCCTTCAACAAAATAAATGAAGCACATACAAATGAAGGGTATTTTTTTACTTTTGAAATTCCAAATTCTGAAACTATAAATCAAATAAATCTAGATTTTTTACAAGTGAATTTTGATTGGAAAATTAACCTTCAAGCAAGTGTGAATAATAATGATTGGTTTACCATTCTTGAAGATTTCAGGGTGCTTTCTATTAAAAATAAACAAACCGATTATCAATTTTCAAAATTAATTTTTCCTGATTCTAAATATCGTTATTATCGAGTTTTTATTCCTTCTAAGGAGGAACCAATTTTAAATTCAGTTTCAATTTCATTACTAAAAACAAAAAAAGCTTCTTATGTTAATTTTGATATTAAAGCAACTAACTTCAAAGAAGATCCTCAAAAGAAAATTTCCATCATTGATGTAACATTAAAACAATCTGTTGCTATAAGTCAGCTTAAAATTAAGGTGCAAGACATGTTCGATTATTACCGTCCCATCACGATAAAATACTTAATCGATAGCGTTAAAACTGAAAAAAATTGGATTTATAACTACCAAAATTTATCCCATTCGACGCTTAGTAGTTTGGAAGAAAATAAATTTAATTTCAATAGTATAATCACTAATAAAATAAAGATCATCATTAATAATTTTGATAATGAACCCTTAACAATTAACAAAGTTACCGTGAATGGTTATACTCATAAGTTGATTGCACGATTTACAGAAAAAGCCGATTATTACCTAGTTTATGGAAATAAGAACAGTAATTTCCCGCAATATGATATCTCTAAATTTCCTGATAAAATTCCAACTGAGTTAAAAGAGTTAAAATTACTAAATAGAATTTCCATTGAGAAAACAGAAACTCCAAAAACTACTCCATTATTCGAAAATAAGTTATGGCTTTGGGCAATTATGGGAGTTATTATTTTTATACTTGGATGGTTTTCTCTAAAAATGATTAGCAAAAAACAATAACCAATTATTCAATCAAAAGTCAAAAATGAAAACACTTCTCACCAATATAAAAGAACTATTACAAGTTCATGACATCGCTCCAAATAAAGTAAATGGAGCTGAAATGAAAGATCTCCCAACCTTAAAAAATGCTTGGTTGTTACTTGAAAAGGATATTATTAAAGACTTTGGTACCATGGATTCCTTAACTACTTCGGAAGTAGATAAAACCATCGATTGTACCGGAAAAATAGTGTTACCAACTTGGTGCGATTCGCATACGCATATCGTTTATGCCGGAAACAGGGAACAGGAATTTGTAGATAGAATCAACGGATTGTCCTACCAAGAAATCGCAGATAATGGCGGCGGAATTCTAAACAGTGCCAAAAAACTTCAGCAAACCTCGGAAGAAGATTTATTTACACAATCGGCTGTTCGATTAATTGAAGTTATGAAATTAGGAACGGGTGCTATCGAAATAAAATCGGGTTATGGACTTACCACCGAAGCGGAAATGAAAATGCTACGAGTTGCTAAAAGACTCGGTAAAACTTTTCCTGTAAAAGTAAAAACTACATTTTTGGGAGCACACGCTGTTCCTTCAGAATTTAAAGATAACAAACAAGGATATTTAGATCATATTTGTACCGAAATGCTTCCGAAAATTGCAGAAGAAAACTTAGCAGATTACGTAGATATTTTCTGTGAAACAGGATATTTTTCGGTAGCAGATACCCATCAATTGCTTTCCGAAGCAAAAAAATATGGATTGATTCCTAAAACGCATGTCAATCAATTTAACGCTATTGGTGGCGTAAAAGCGAGTGTGGACCATCAAGCTTTAAGTGTAGATCATTTAGAAGTTTTAACGGACGAAGATTTAAAAAGTTTAAAA
>CAZIMW010000126.1:0-8099 GCA_964540425.1 uncultured Flavobacterium sp. | reverse complement strand
AACAAGCAACTTGGGTAGAATTCAGGCTTCAAAACCCAGCACAAACTACCGATAAAGTAAAGAAATTTGCAAAACTAATTAAACAACGATATTCTTTAGAAGTATTGCGTTTTACAAATAAAAAACAAATAGTACCCTTTGTAGATGATATGTTTGGTTTACTTAATAAAACCTACAATTCACTTCAAACTTTTGTTCCAATTCAGCAATATCAAATAGATCATTATAAAGAAAAATATTTCAATTTTATCAATTCAGAGTACATCACTTGTATTTTAGATGAACAGAAAAAATTGATTGCATTTTCAATCGTAATGCCTTCCTTTTCAAAAGCATTAAAAAAAGCAAATGGATCCTTATTTCCGTTTGGATGGTATTATTTAATGAAAGCCCAAAAGAAAAACGATACTGCCGCTTTTTATTTAATAGGAATTGATCCCGAATATCAAGGAAAAGGAGTTACTGCAATTATTTTCGAGGAAATGCGAGAAATATTTGTACGCAAAGGAATTAAACAAACAGAAACAAATCCAGAGCTGGAAGAAAATGTAGCAGTTCAGCAGCTATGGAAATCTAACGGCCCAGTAAAACACAAAGAACGTAGTACATTCAGAATTAACTTACAACAAATAAACTAAGTATTTAGGAATGAAACCGATCACTTTTTCACTATTCGTCTTCCTTTTAAGTACAATTTCTTGTAAAACAAATAAGATTCTTCCCGACCCCTTAAAAGCGGGTTGGAAAGGAAACTCAGTATGTGAACTGGTTAAAGAGAATAAAGCGATTCGAGTTTTAAAATGCACCTTTCCTCCTGGGGTTGGTCATGAACGTCATTATCACAAACCTCATTTCGGCTATACTTTAGCTGGAAGTAAATTTAGAATGAAAGATACTACTGGAGCTAGAGAAGTTCAAGTTTTAACTGGAAGCGATTTTTATAGCAACGGAACTGAATGGCATGAAGTATTGAACATTGGTGATAGTACTGCTGTTTTTCTTATTGTGGAACCTAAACTGTAGGCAGTAGGCAGTAGGCAGTAGGCAGTAGGCAGTAGGCAAAAATAAAATTCAAATTTATCTTTGCCAAAGTTTAAAACTTTGGCAAAGTTGATTTAATAAAAAATCCAATGTTTAAATATTTAAACATTGGATTTTTTATAATATAATTTAGAATCTATTACTCGCCAAAAGCAGCAGCAACTGCAGCCGAAAGTCTTTTGTAAGTCCCATTTTCTAAGCGTTCTCTAATTGCCGAGAAAGCAGTTAAGGTTAGTTCAATATCTTCTAATGTATGAGTTGCCGTAGGAATCATACGTAATAAAATAAGTCCTTTTGGAATTACTGGATACACCACAATGGAACAGAAAATTCCGTGGTTTTCACGTAAATCCTTTACCAATGCCATTGCTTCTGGTACAGAGCCTTTTAAATATACAGGAGTTACACAAGATTGTGTTGTTCCAATATCAAAACCTCTTTCTTTAAGCCCACCTTGTAATGCGTTTACGTTTTCCCAAAGCTTGGTTCTTAACTCTGGCATTGTACGTAACATATCCAAACGTTTCAACGCGCCTTCCACCAATTGCATTTGCAATGATTTAGCGAACATTTGTGAACGCAGATTGTATTTTAAGTAGTTGATGATTTCTTCTTCAGCAGCAATAAAAGCTCCTGTACTAGCCATAGCCTTAGCAAAAGTAGCGAAATACACATCTATATCGTCTTGAATTCCTTGCTCAATACCAGTTCCAGCTCCATTTTCACCAAGAGTACCAAAACCATGAGCATCATCAACAAATAATCTGAAATTGTATTTTTTCTTTAAAGCAACGATTTCTTTTAATCTTCCTTGTTCTCCACGCATTCCAAAAACTCCTTCAGAAATTAAAAGAATCCCTCCGCCACTTGCTTTTGCCATTTTCGTAGCACGCTGCAGGTTCTTTTCTATACTTTCTAAATCGTTGTGTCTATAGGTAAATCGTTTTCCTAAATGAAGACGAACACCATCTATAATACAAGCGTGTGCATCTACATCGTACACAATTACATCGTCTTTTGAAACCAAAGCATCAATGGTAGAAACCATTCCTTGGTAGCCAAAGTTTAATAAATATGTAGCTTCTTTGTTTACAAATTCTGCTAATTCATTTTGAAGTTGCTCGTGTAAATCTGTATGACCACTCATCATTCTAGCTCCCATTGGATAGGCAGAACCGTACTTCACTCCAGCTTCTCCATCAACTTTCCGTACTTCTGGATGATTTGCTAACCCAAGGTAATCGTTAATACTCCAAGTAATAACTTCTTTTCCTTGGAATTTCATTCGGTTTGAAATTGGACCTTCTAATTTTGGAAATACAAAATAACCTTCTGCTACTTCTGCCCATTTCCCTAAGGGTCCTTTATTTTTATATATTTTTTCGAATAAATCTTTACTCATAGTGTGTAGTTTCAATATAATCGACAAAAATACTCATTTTATATGTGTTACCGCATAATTTTTAAGGAAGAAATTAACAAGTAAAAGCCACTACATCATATAAATGTAGCGGCTTCGGTATATTTTAGAAAATAAATATTTATTTTACATATTGAATTTCAGAGGCTTTCATCAATTTTTCATCACAGAATCCTTGTTGATCCATCCATTTATCATTGTAAATTTTACTCATATAACGAGAACCATGATCTGGAAAAACAACTACCACAACACTATCTTCTGTAAACTCTCCTTCTTCACTTAATTGTTTTAACCCTTCTACAGCAGCACCACTTGTATAACCTACAAATAAACCTTCTTTACTTGCTAATTCTCTTGCAGTATGGGCGCTTCCTTCATCCGTAACTTTTATAAAACGATCTATTTGATCAAAATCAGTTGCCGTTGGAATTAAATTTTTTCCTAAACCTTCAATTCGGTAAGGATATATTTCATTTTCATCAAACTCACGGGTTTCATGGTATTTTTTTAATACCGAACCATAAGCATCAATACCTATCACTTTTACTTCTTTGTTTTGTTCTTTCAGAAAACGAGCAATACCAGAAATAGTTCCTCCTGTACCACTACAAGCTACTAAATGCGTTATTTTTCCTTCTGTTTGTTTCCATATTTCAGGACCTGATGATTTGTAATGTGCTTCGGAATTCAACTCATTAAAGTACTGATTGATATATATTGAATCAGGCGTTTCTTTATGAAGCCTTTTAGCAACTTCATAATAAGATCTTGGATCGTCTGCTGGAACGTGAGCTGGGCAAACATAAACCTTCGCTCCCATTGTTTTCAGCATATCTATTTTATCTGGAGATGATTTTGAACTCACCGCCAACATACATTTATATCCTTTAATTATACTCACCATTGCTAAACTAAAACCGGTGTTTCCACTTGTAGTTTCAATAATAGTATCTCCAGATTTTAAAATGCCTTTTTTCTCAGCATTTTCAATAATATATAAAGCAATTCTGTCTTTGGTAGAATGCCCTGGATTGAATCCTTCTACTTTAGCGTAAAAGTTTCCATTATAATTTGAAGTTATTTTGTTAAGCTTAATAAGAGGTGTGTTTCCAATAAGTGATAACACATTTTCATAAACGTTTAAATTTTCTTTCATATCTCGCTAATATTTGATAATTCGGACAAATGTTGTTCGCAATTAATTATTCCGCTATGTGATAAATATTTTAACATGCTCGTTTCATAAAGGGGTTTTTATTTAATAAAAACCTTCAATTAAAATGACGGTTTTTACACCGTACAAATTTACGATAAAAATATTAATTACTCTTTAATTCCTTCCAGATCTAATAAAAAGGCATAGGTACGTGCATGTTTCTTCAAAGCATTAAATCTTCCCGATGCTCCTCCGTGCCCAGCTTCCATATCAATATGAAGCAATAATAGATTATTATCGATTTTCATATCCCGTAATTTTGCTACCCATTTTGCGGGTTCCCAATATTGTACTTGAGAATCGTGTAAACCTGTTGTTATAAGTAAGTTTGGATACTCTTTTGCTTCCACTTTATCGTAAGGCGAATAGGAATTAATATAATCGTAATATTCTTTTTCATTCGGGTTTCCCCATTCGTCATACTCTCCTGTTGTTAATGGAATAGTATCGTCCAACATCGTCGTTGTTACATCTACAAAAGGAACTGCTGCCACCACACCATTATATAATTCGGGTGCCATATTGCAAATAGCTCCCATTAATAATCCTCCTGCTGAACCTCCATAAGCATATAAATGATCTTCTGAAGTGTATTTTTCTTGAATCAAATATTTCGAAACATCTACAAAATCTGTGAAGGTATTTTTTTTATTAAGCAGCTTCCCATCTTCATACCAACCTCTTCCTAAATACTCTCCTCCTCGAACATGAGCAGTTGCATAGATAAATCCTCTGTCTAATAAACTTAGTCTTACGGTTGAAAAATACGGATCTGAAGTGCTTCCATACGAACCATAAGCGTATAATAAAAGTGGTGTGTTTTCGTCAATTTTAGTATCTTTTCGATAGACCATGGTTACTGGAATTCTAGTTCCATCCTCAGCATTTGCCCATATTCTTTTGGACTCGTAATTATTTTTATCAAACTTTCCTCCTAGCACTTCTGTTTCTTTCAAAACCGTCTGTTCTTTGGTTTCCATATTAAAGTCAATAACGGAAGCCGGAGTTGTTAAAGAATTATATCCATAACGTAAAATTTGAGAATCGAATTCAGGATTAACGGAAACATAAGCAGTATAAGTTTCACTTTTAAAAGGAAGGTAATATTCATTAGTACCATCCCAACGCGTTATTTTTATTTCATTTAAACCATTTTTACGTTCACTAACTACCAAATAATCTTTAAAAATATCGATATCTTCTAAAAGCACATCTTTGCGATGAGGAATCATATCTACCCAATTTTCTTGAGTAGTAGCATCTTCTGACGTTTTCATTAATTTGAAATTGGTCGCCTTGTCCTTATTGGTCAAAATATACCAACTGTCTTCAAAATGTAAAATGCTATATTCCAATCCTCTTTCTCTTAGTTGAAATATTTTAAATTCATCAAATGGGGTATCTGCATTTAATACTCTAAATTCTGAAGTTAACGTACTATAACATCCAATTACTAAGAATTTTTTAGATTTTGTCTTATATATAAAGGTTCCGAAAGTATCGTCTTCTTCCGTGAAAATAAGTTTATCTTCTTCGGAAGCAGTTCCTAGTCGGTGTCTATAAATTTTATCGGATCGTAAAGTTTTCTCGTCTTTTTTAGTGTAAAACAGTGTCTGATTGTCATTTGCCCAGGTTGATCCACCAGTCGTTAACGGAATGTTTTCTTCTAACAATTTACCTGAAACTAAATCTTTTATATAAATCGTATAATTTCTTCTACTTACCGTATCAACTCCAAACGAAACTTTCGTATTATCTGGGCTTATACTTAATCCTGAAAGATTGTAATACGTATGTCCTTCAGCCATTTCATTTACATTAAACAATACTTCTTCTTCGGCTTCTAAGCTGTCTTTTTTACGCGTATAAATCGGATAATCTTTTCCTTTCTCAAAACGAGTAATGTAATAATAACCATTGTATTTATAGGGCACCGACTCATCATCTTCTTTAATCCGGCTCTTCATTTCTTTAAATAAATCGGTTTGAAAATCTTTGGTATGCGCCGTCATTTTATCGTAATAATCGTTTTCCCGTTCTAGGTAATCTATTACTTCTTCATTTTCACGTTGGTTCAACCAATAATAATTATCAATACGAACATCGTCGTGTTTTTCTAAACGTTTTTCAATTTTTTCTGCTGTAGGAGCTATTATATTCATAGTTTTTTTTGAAGGTTCTTTATTTTCACAAGAAGTTGCAAAAATAAGCGTTACTGCTGAAATAACTAGTAGTTTTTTCATATAGAAATATTTGATTATTTAATAAACATTGTAGTAATTTTGTAAAGATACAGAATAGTGTATGCAATAAAAAAAAGCAAAACTAAAAAATTATGTTTGGAGACTTACAAGGAATGATGGCTAAACTCAAAGATGCGCAAGTAAAAGTAGAAGCTACAAAACAACGAATGAATACCGTTTTAATAGACGAACAAAGTAGTGACGGACTTTTAAAAGTAACTATCACCGCCAATAGAGAATTAAAGAATATCGAAATTGATGATGCTTTATTGGAAGACAAAGAGCAATTAGAAGATTATTTAATTCTTACTTTAAATAAAGCCATCGAAAAAGCTACAAAGATTAACGATGCGGAAGTTTCTGCGGTTGCTAGCGAGGGAATGCCAAATATTCCTGGGATGGATCTGTTTTAATTAAATATTTCGGTTTATAAAATCGAAATGACTAGAGGTATCACCATAATAACTATAACCTGACATTTTATCAAGTACTTTCCCTTTATGATTTAAAATAAGTAGTTTAGGAAACGTCTTATTAGGGTTATACTTTGCTATAATAATATTATTATACTTCATCTGTTTTTCTGAAATAATATCGATTCTTCTAGGCTTATCAATTTTTACTAAAATCATTTTATCAGCTTTCATTTTAAACTCTTCTGAGTTAAAAAAATCTTCTTTTAGCTTAATACAAGGCGCGCACCAATCGCTTCCTGTAAAATAGACCAGAATAGGCTTTTTGTCTTTTTTAGAAATTTTTCTTGCTTGTTCTAAGTTTGTTAACCAATCAATTGATGAAGAAGACTCTTGAGAAAAAAGCATACTTGAGCAAAAAATAAATACTAATAATATAAATCGATTCATTAATATAATTTGAGATTTATTAATCATATTCTATGCCAAATATGATGTAAATAAAAAGAACTCCCAATTAATGGAAGTTCTTTTTGTTAATTTCAATAAATTTTATCTATATAAATAAATTATTATTCAATAACTCTGAATTGTGTTCTTCTATTAACTCTATGCTCTCTTTCTGTACAAGAAACACCATCTGAACAACGATTTAATAATTGAGATTCTCCATAACCATTAGATGTAATTCTACTTGAGTTAGTTCCTTTAGATATCAAATAATTAGTAACAGCTTGTGCTCTTCTTTCAGATAAATCTCTATTAGATTCTTTAGTACCTCTTGAATCTGTATGTGATGCAATTTCAACAGAAACTCCTTGTGCCAATACTGGTAATAATTTTGCATCAATTTCACTTTTAGCTGCTGCTGTTAGCGTTGCACTACCAAGGTTCCAGTTTATGTTTAAATCACTATATTCTAATAATTGACATTCTACTTCTTTCCAAGTTGTCAATCCTCCTTTTGTTTGTAAAACCTCTTTTGTAACAGTTTTATAAACAGCAGGTATTGTAACTTCTGTTGAATAAGCATCTTTTACCATTACCGTTTTTTTAATGGTAGAATATACCGCTGGAATAACTTTTTCAACAACACGTGCTTGTTCTACTACTATTTTTTTAGTATATTTCGAAGGCACTTCAGAAACTGGGCTACGATCTGTATTAGCATCTGTATTTAATGTCTTTAAAGGAATTGTCACAAATTCTGCAGGGTAGCCTTTATAACACCAGTATCTACAGTCATCTGGATTTCCTGAAGCACAATCAGGAGCAGATGCACCTAATTCCCATAATGCATATTTTGGATGTGTTTCTATAGTTTCTGCACCATCATTAAATGTAGCTTTGTTGATTTTTAAAGTAGAATATTTTTCTTTCTTAGTGTAATCATGTGATTCTGTTCCCCAAACTTCTGGTATAATAGTTAATTTTTTACCTGCTGCTTTTACCATAACTTCTTCGGTAACAGTTTCAAATGTAGCAGGAAATGTTTTTAAAACTTTATACGCTGGGTTTATCATAACCTCTACCGTTTCATTTACATAAACATCCGGTGTGGTACAGCGAACATAACATTTTCCTGGCTCTGGATTTGGAGGTAAATCTTGAGCAAAAGCAAAAGAGGTAATTGCTAAAGAAAAACCTAATAAAATAATTTTTTTCATAATTGTTGATGTTTTGAATTGTTAATATTTAGGCAAATATAGTAACTATTCAGCCAAAAATTTAGGTATTTAAAATTCATGTGCTGTTGATTTTAA
>CAZIMW010000125.1:0-8102 GCA_964540425.1 uncultured Flavobacterium sp. | reverse complement strand
TTTGCCCGTCTAATACGTTTAAAGAAGCTACTTTTTGACCAACGAGATTAAAAATTTTAATTTCTTTTAATTCATTTGTGGCTTCAAATGAAAATGAAGTCTCTTTACTAAAAGGGTTTGGGGTGTTATAAAAAACAGCTTCCGACATAGAATGAGCATTTACGTCTAAATCTACATCCATTAATAATTTTAATGCAACAGGTCTGTGATCAGAAATATTTGCGTCATATTCAGACCAACCACCTGGTAAAAATTCATCTATTTTAATGGTTTTAATTTCTGAATTTTCATTATTAAATTCATCAAACAATTCATTTGTTATAAGGATATGATCAAGATGTGAAGGCCAGGAAGGGTATGACCATTCAGAATTGTTTCCTAAAGCAATTTCCATATCTGCAAATAAGTAATTATCAGGGTCGTCTATAAACATCTGAAAAACATTGTTTTGAGGAGGGTCTGCGATATTATCATTTAGATCTCCTAAAACGATTACGTTTTCATCTGGAAAATTAATATCAATATATTCTTTTAATAAAGTACTAGCAATGTACCTTCTAGTTTCTTCATCACTGGGATCATTTATATCCAACACTCCATCACCACAGCATTTAAAATGATTATTTATTATGATAATTCGTTCCTCCATAAAACTAAAATCCATGACCATGGGTGATCTTGGGAAAGCACTCCAATAGGTAGAAGAAGTGTAAATTTCATAAATTTCGTTGATTTGTATAACATCAGGGTTATATAGATACGCCAATCCACCGAACCATAAAGACTCAAGATAGCCATTGTAGGAGCTTAAATCATCGGTTAGAACTTGAAATAAATTTTGGTCTTCTACTTCTTGAATGGCTATTAAATCTATTTCTAAAGCTTCAATTATTTGTGTAACATAATAGACGGTCGTTTGACTGTTTTTAGGAAAATGCTCTATGTTCCAAGTCATAACCTCAAAAGTGTCCTCCTTACCAAATGATAAATCTTCGATGGTTTGGGCAGTGACCGAAAAGCAAGCCAGTAGAAAAGAAGTGATAAATAGGAATTGTTTCATTTAAATTTTATAAGATTGTATTCGTGAAATCTACTAGTAGTTGAGTTATTTACAAAGATAATTATTTAAGTGCTAATTTCTGTCTTGTTCGTCGCAAGTTAAATTATAGAAATTTAGAAAAATAGGATGTTTTCTAGAGGAAAAATTTTAACCCAATAGAATTATACCCCAAAATAGTTTCCAGCTAAATTATTCAGGGCAAACTTGACCAAGATTAATTGTGGCTCACGAGCGTGTTAAGGACTTTAAGCTTTGGCTGGGCAGATTGTTTATTTATAAAATACAGGTGTGTTTTTAAAGGGATGTTTTAGTATTTAGTATGTTGATTATTAGTGATTTGTATATTTTTTATGTCGCAGCTATCTGCTAAGCAGTAAATTATCTAATGCCAGAGATGTTCTAAAAAAAAACAGTTTTTGCCTTTAAGTATTTTTATTCTTTTATAAATTCTTTATAATGCTCATATCGCTCAAAAATTTGTTTTACATAATTATAGGGTTCAATTCCTCTTACATAACCATAGTTAATAATGGGGTCATTAAAGTTTTTACTATAACTTAATGCTAATATCATATCTTCTACATTATCATCCCATTGATTTGCATTTAATCCTTTTTTCTCTGCAAACCGTTGTGCATCTTTAACATGACCAAAACCACAATTATAAGAAGCTATGGTAAATTTTATTCGTTGTTCTGGATCTGAGATATCTTCAAATCGTTTCCAAAGAATATCAAGATATTTGGTGCCGCCAACCACACTTTCTGTGGGATCCATTCTGTTTAAAACACCAAGTTCTTTAGCGGTTGCAGGCATTAGTTGCATTAAACCACCCGCACCTGCCCAAGATTTTGATTTTGGATTAAATTTTGATTCTTGGTAAATAAGGGAAGATACTAAGCGCCAATCCCAATCAATTTTTTTAGCTTGTTGCTTTATTAAATCGTCGTATTCACTAATACTATTTCCGTTAATGCTGTAAAAATCACTTTTAATTCGACGTCTAAACTGTTTTTTGTTTTTAAAATATTTATTATAAATTACATGATAATCTATTTCCTTTTTAAAATCTTTTAACCATTTATTTAATTCATTCATTAATTTGGGTGAAGAGTGGCGAGTAGCCCAACCAGTACGTTGCGAAAAACTTATAGGCACTTCTATATCTAAAATCGGATAATATGAAGCTACAATTTTTGCGATATTATTATTGGCTACGGTATATTTAACCTTACCATCAACGACCATTTTTATAATTTCATCGGTTGTAAAAGTTCCGTGAATCGTATCTATATAAATCTTACCTCCAACTTCATTAGAAAAATTATGCAACCTATGTAAGTAAGAAGATTTGTCTCTCACCGAAACAGTATCGCCTACAAGTTCAATAGCATCGTGAATTAAAGAACGATCCACAGTACTCCATTTCATTTTTCGCCAATTATCTGGTTTTTTCTGAACCAATACTTGATGGGTTAAATAAATATAATCTGAAAACAAAACTTCGTCCTTTCGCTCTGTGGTAATCGTAAGCCCATGTGCCATTAAATCTACTTTTCCACTATTTAAATTAGGAATAAGATTGTCAACATTTTTGGCTATAACAATTTCTAGTTTTACTCCTAAATACTCAGCGAATCGTTGTAACAACTCATATTCAAAGCCCATAGCTTGTCCTTTATATAAAAAATAACTAGTGCCGCTGTAGGTAGTAGAAACAGTTAATTTACCTTCTTTTAAAATTTCGTCAAGATCTTTTTTAATAAAGATTTTATTATTTGATAGTAATGTATTTTTTGTTTTTCCTTCCTTTGAGCTAGAAGTGTTGCAGGAAATAAAATTAATCATTAAAAAGGAAATAATAAATAGCTTGAAAAATTTCATATTTGAGTTGGGGATTCGTTTTTAATGGCAATAATAATTAAATCGGTGCTCTTATCTTTTGATTCTGGCTTTTTTTTGGATTTAAAGGATATTAAAATTGTTTTTCTGAAGGAATTCAGATAGATACTCGACTTCATGATAATAGGTAAATAAACCTATGTTCTTATTATTACTTGGGCTTATAATTTTAGAATTTGAATAGTTATCTTCCATCGTACTTAAATATAAAATCCCTTTGAGTAATATACCGGAAGCATCTTTAATTAGTTGTAATGCTTCATATCTAGTTAAATACTTGATTAGTTTCACTACGTTGTTCTATATTTTTTCATGTTTCTCACGTAATGAAGCTTAGCGAAATGAAGTGAGAAATACGAAAAGCGACACCTTGCTTTTCGGTTTTTATTAATGATTGTTAATTGTATAAACTCAATGGATTAGGCTACTGTTTATAGGGTAATTAAGGTTAAATATTTTGCCTTTTTACTTTCAGCGGAGTGGTCTTTAATCTTTTATCGGATACTAATGATAGTTTTTGTAAAATAAAAAAGGAGGCTTCAAATTAATGAAGCCTCCAAAAATGATTGAATAAATAAAATAGTTAGTTTATAAATGGGTCAGAATATTTTTCGTCTTTAATTAATTCATAATCGGTAAGTGTTTTCAAAAAAGCTACTAAACCAGCCGATTCTTCAGGAGTTAGATTTAAATTTCTAGGTGAGCTATCCCCATTTTTCATATGAGCAGATAAGTAAGGATGTGCTAAAACCCCAGTGCTGTAATGCTCTACAACTTCTTCTAAAGTTTCAAATCTGCCATCGTGCATATAGGGACCTGTAATTTCAATATTTCGTAAAGACGGTGTTTTAAAATGTCCATATAGAGATTCGATACCTAAAAAAGCACCTACGCCATTATCTGGAATGTTAATATTGTCATCTAGACCAATGTTATCGGGTTCTGCTCCACTAAAAATAACTTGATTGGCATTATCTGGAATGGGTTGCTCAAAATGTAAAGGAGCAGCATTTGGCATATGGCAAGTTATACAAGTACCAATAGCTCCTGGAGTTAGTTTTCCGTTAAAAATATCTTTTCCTAGATTCTCTGCTACAGTAAAGTTTGGAAAATCTACAAAAATATTATTGGTAATTTCGATTCCTTTGTCATATTTAGTATTGTAAGAATAAATAGAACGTATAAATTGCGACAGCGCTTTCGAGATACGGTCGGTTGTTACGTTTGTATTTCCGAAGGCATTTTCAAAAAGAGGACTGTAATAGTCTAGGTTTTCGATTTTTGCTACTAAGTTTTCCAAAGTCATTCCCATTTCAACAGGGTCTTGAATTGGTATTAGTACTTGTTCTTCTAGCGTTTCTGCATGGTGATCCCAAAAGAAATTTTCGGCAGAATAAAATCCTACATTCGCAAATCCCATTGAGTTTCTAAAGGTTAAGCCGCCATCAAACCCTTCACTTTTTGAAACATTATCAGAAAAACCAAACTCCTGAAAATGACAACTGGCACAAGCTTTTGTATTATTTAAAGACATGTTTTTATCGTAAAACAAAACCCTTCCTAAAGTTACACCATCATTAGTAATTGGGTTATCTGTTGGCGTGTTGTTAAATCCAAAGACATAAGGAGTAAAGGTTTCTGGAAAATTTGGATTGCTATAGTTAAAGGGAATGCTAGGTAAATTATAGATGTCACTATAATCATCATTTGGTGTTTCATTTGGGTCATCACTATTACAGGCAAATAAAAATGAAATCGCAAACAGGACAGTTATAATCTTGGGGGTTTTCATGGTATAAAAATACTGTTTTATAATATTTTACGAATCATAAACAAATATAGTTAATTAAAGACTATTTTGTCTGTTACTGAATATGTTTTATTGGCTTTTATCATTTTTAGTAGAAATTTTATTTTGTTGAAATGCAGAAGGAAGCAAACTAGGAATATATTTAACCAATAACGGAAGCAATAAACTCCCTCCTGGAATTAAAAAAATAGTTAAGGAAGGTATGGTTTTACAAATATCCAAAAGCTGTTCTTTTACCTTGTCCTTTTCATCGGTTGAAAGTTCTCTAATGGTAGATTGTCCAATAAGTTTTACCAGTTCACCGCTTTCTTCCAATTCTTTTAAAAGCCTACTTTTATTTCGGGTAATTAATAGCTTTACGGTAGTTGTAGATTGTTTGTAAAGTAAATTTATAGGATTTGTGTTTTCAAATAATGCGATAGATTTTGAGTGTTCTTCAGAAAAATGCTTGATGATATTTATATTAATAAAGATTTGTTTTTCAGCTATTTCAAAGGTTTTCGCAAGTTTTTTTAAAAATAACAATTCAGTTTCATCCAACGTTTTATCATTCCATACCGCAAGACAGCATAAATCGAAAATATAAAGTTTTTCGAAATTTGTAAAATTGTATTGACTCTTTAGAGTTTCAATTGGCAAAAAATTACTTTGCTTATTTTGAATAGTTAAATAAGCAGTAGAAGTTTCAAATTGTTCAATTATTTGATGTTCAAATTTATCTTTATCTTTTTTAGCTTTTAAGGTTAAGAAACAATAATTAATAATAGCGGTTTCTATTTGCTGTTCATATAACTTTAAATTATTATTTGATGATAAAAAATTAGTAAAGGCAAGAATATCTATATATAATAATGTATAGGGAATAATTGTAGTTTCGTTTTTCTTTAATATACTATTAGATTCCTGTAACCTAGAAGCCAACACGTGTTCCAGTACATCTGAAGGTGTTTGTGAAATAGAAAATTTATATAAAAAACTAGTTCTACCTTTATCAAGAGTTTTGTAAAAATCTATAATTAATGTGATTGCATCTTTGATTTCAGCATTTCTATGTTGTTTAAAAAAAGCAAAAAGTAAACAGTAAAAAAGATTGATTTTTGTGAACTCGTCTGTTGTAAGTTTTAGTTTGTCTTCTGGTAATTTAATAAACGGTTTTCTTGAAACTCCATATAAAAAGCCAGTTTCTTTTAATTGATTGTAAAACTCATTTTCATCAATAAAATTAGTGGTAAATTGTTGTTTATTAACAAGAGTTAAAAATTTTGGAATCCAGCCAGAAGCAGAGGGGTTCATAAAAAAAAAATTATTAATTTTGAAATGAAATAAAAAGCAGTGAATAGTTAAATAATTCACTCAAAAAAATTACATTGCTAAAAAAAAATAATAGCGAGTAAATTTAACTAAATTAAACGAAACAATGAATAAAACAAAAATAGTTGCAGCAATAAGCGGTATTGGTTTATTGATGCTCTCATTATTTTTAATATCTTCAGATATTTTGGACGCACCTAATGTTTCAGGAACATCTTCAGATATAGCGGATTTTTATGCTTTTGAAGGTGATAATCCCGATAATACCGTATTTATTGCTACCCTTCAAAGCAATTTAGTGCCCGGAGCAGTAACTGAAAATGCAAGCTTTGATGAAGATGTTTTAGTAGAATTCAATATTGATAATACAGGAGATTTTAAAGAAGATTTAGTAATTCAAGCCATTAAAAGGGGTGATACGATTCACTTTTTTGGTCCAATAGCACCCAATGAAACTGGATTAAGTAGTGTTATTATGACAACAGCTGAACATCATTTTGTTCGTATTTCAACCACGGAAGAATCTTTTGTAACCAACGAAAATGGAATGAGTTTTTTCGCAGGTCCAAGACGTGACCCTTATTATTTTGATGTAAATAGATTTAATAATATTGCTTCAGGAGCAGCAGCACCCGATGGTTTTTTTCCTCCAGAAGAAGCAAATGATTTTTTTGAAAATATAAATACACTTGCTATTGTTATTGAAATACCAAACTCAATGTTAGGAAATGCACCAACACATATATTAGAATCTGAAGGGGATATTAACGGTTTGCCACCTGCATATAACGTATGGGTTTCAACTAAAAGAAAAGAATAACAGATGAAGATTTATAAAATGAAAAACAATAAAGTATTACTTATTTTCATCTTGCTCTTTACATCACTTTTATTTGTACAATGTAGGGACGACGATGATAACGGAAATGTAATAGATCAAGAAACTTGTGATGATGGAATACAAAACGGTGAAGAAACAGGAATAGACTGTGGAGGTACTATTTGCCTTCCTTGTGAAGAAGGTGAAATTAATTTTGATGGTATATTTGTTCAAGAAGATGCCTTAGGAAGACCGGCTGTGAATATGTTATTTGGAGGGTCTGACGCCATGAAGAATGAATATAATATCACAGAAATATCAAATCACTCCAGCTTTCAACCTTCTTTTCAGGACCAGTTAGAAAATTATCATGATATTTATGCCATTGCCTTAGAAATTCCAGTTGAAGATCTTAATTATGAAACAAATATTTTAAATTGGAATGCTGAAAAATTTACAACAATAATGTCTCACTTTGATGCTTTACAAGTAGCACCTAACGGAAGTACCACCTATTACAACGAAAACTCTAATTTGGTATTTACAGGAAGAAAATTATCAGACGATGTAATGGATGTAACGTTAATGCTTATGTTTGGAGGGACAGACGGAACACGTTTTGACGGAAACAACGACACGCCACAACTCACCACAGATGGGGTTGATGCAGGCAATCGTGATTTTTCATTATCATTCCCGTACCTAGAAACTCCATTAAATGAATAAGCAATAAACCAATAATTATTTTAAAAGCTGTTCGTATTCGAGCAGCTTTTTTAGTTTTATTGAAAATATTTTTTTGTGATTAAACTTTTTGATGTTATTGTGATATCAGGTTGTTGCGCCGCATTGGCTCAACCGTTTGTTACCTATGCAAGTGAAAGGCTATTAGAAGCGAATATCGATGCACGTGCTGAATACAATGATAATATATTCTTAACAAGCGGGCCTCATGACGCAGTTACTGGTACCACGATAACGCCGTCACATTCAGGTGTTATTAAAGAAGCAAACTGGGAAGTGGATTTAACAGCTAAATTAAGGATTAACAAATATTCTGATCATACGATTGATGGTAATGACCAGTTTTTTGATTTAACGAGTCAATACAATGCGCAAAGGAATATTTTCTCATTAAATATAAATCACGATTTAGATAGCAATCTCAGTTCAGCATCAACAGATTTCGGAATTGTGGG
>CAZIMW010000124.1:0-8175 GCA_964540425.1 uncultured Flavobacterium sp. | reverse complement strand
AACTTTCCTTTTTGACCACCGAGGCAGAGCCTCGGGGAATTCTTTCGATTAAAGATATAGAAGAGGCAGAAAGCTATCTTGCTTTTTGGTGTGATTTAGCTGAGGATAGTGGCATTTTTCCTTTTCAAAGAGTGGTGAAAACTATAAAATCGCATTGGTCTGGTATTGTAAATTATATTGAAAGTAGAATTAATAACGGAATATTAGAAGGGTTAAATTCTAAAATACAACTCGCTAAAAAAAGAGCAAGAGGTTATAGAAACACAAACAATTTTATCAATATGATTTACTTTACTTGTGGTAAACTCAAATTTGATTACCCATTATATTTGACATAGAGCCATAATGATTAACTAGAGGTAAAACATAAACCCAAAACTAATACGCATGGCATCTCGGCTTTCTTTATCGTCTATAAATATACCATTAACTAACCCTTCATATTCTGTTTTTTTGATGCCATAATCAAGTTCGATACCAATAGTCATTCTTTCAAAAGGCTCGTACATAAGGTTAAAAATACCATAATAATGATTGCTTTTATAATCACCATCAAGAACTAAAACATCCTCAGGAAATCCATTAGAAATAATATATCGTTCCATATTATCGAAAGTGTATTCGGTAAAGCCAAAAACCACATTAGAGTGAAATTTTGGAGTAAAAAAGTATTCGTAAGAAATCCATCCTCCGTAGGAAGGAGTTGCTTCAAAGTCACCATCTACAGTTGGGAATCCATCATATCCCAGTCCACTAATACTCGTTAAATAGGCGTTTATTCCTTTTCCTGCAATTAATTGATATTGTAGATTATTTTTACTTTCCGTTTTATAAATTCCACTAACGGTAAAACCATAACCAATAAAATCGCTGATTTCATCATCAAGAGTATAGCGTATATTTCTTAAAATTGAAGAAATACGTAGATGCCCCCAATCTTTATTATACTTCAATCCGGCTGTAAAATCTGGAGCAATTTGATGTGCTTCTTCAACAAGAGGCTCAAGGCTTCCTAAGGCAATGTAATCTACTACAGGAGCTTCTAAACTAAAAGAATATTCCCATTTTTCATTTTTAAAAGTATTAAAATATTTGATGTGAGGAGACCTGACCCAAACACCAGACGGAGGCCCTTCCCATTCCATTACATTTGGCCAAATATCTTCATCACCAAAGTTATTCCAGTTTTGCCCAATTTGCCAATGGTTTGTTTCTACATATGCTTTTCGAAGCCTCATATGACCATTACCGCCCCAAAAATCGAATTCGACAATCACTTTTAAGTTTTCACCTTTTTCAGTGATAAAATTCCCTTGAATAAAAATTTGAGTTTGATATAAATCCATATTAAAACTAGAAGAATCATCGGTTCCAAAAACGTTGATTGCTCCTATATTAAAGGTCTCACTGTCTTGTAATCCTCCATAGACATCAAAATACCCGTTTAGCTTCATATTAATACCCAGCGCTCCTTTCATTCTAGGTAAATTATCAATAGAATCTTTAGATCTTACAGTTAATAACCGATCATTTTCGTAAAGTTGACTATATGATAAAACAGGAAAAATCAACAATAATAAAAAAATGTAATGTGATTTCATTATCAAATATTTTAAACAACCAATATAAGTAAAAGACTTTATTTATTTGACTATTTTTGCAGCGAATATGATTAAAATAGGAAACATAGAATTAGAAGATTTTCCATTATTGTTAGCTCCAATGGAAGACGTAAGCGACCCACCTTTTCGAGCTTTGTGTAAAGAACAAGGTGCCGATGTGGTTTATACCGAGTTTATTTCTTCGGAAGGCTTAATTCGTGATGCTCAAAAAAGCGTTATGAAACTCGATATTTATGAAAAAGAACGCCCAGTGGGAATTCAGATATTTGGTGCAAATTTAGAATCGATGCTTCGCAGTGTAGAGATTGTGGAAGCTTCCAAACCCGATATCATTGATATTAATTTCGGTTGCCCCGTAAAAAAAGTGGTTTCAAAAGGTGCTGGAGCAGGAATTTTGAAGGATATTGATTTAATGGTTTCTTTAACCAAAGCAATGGTTGAGCATACCCACTTACCAGTTACTGTTAAAACGAGATTAGGTTGGGACGACGATACCATCCGTATTGTTGAGGTTGCCGAACGATTGCAAGATGTAGGTTGTAAAGCGATTTCAATCCACGGAAGAACCCGTAAGCAAATGTATAAAGGGGAAGCAAATTGGGCTCCGATTGCTGAAGTAAAAAACAATTCTCGAATGCATATTCCTGTCTTTGGGAATGGAGATGTGAACTCTCCCGAAAAAGCAAAAGAAATGCGAGATGATTATGGATTGGATGGCTGTATGATTGGTCGTGCAAGTATTGGTAATCCTTGGTTTTTAAAAACGGGAAATCATTTAGCTTCTCCAACAATGGAAGAACGAGTGGAAGCAGCAAAAAGACACCTTAAAATGGCGATCGATTGGAAAGGTGAAAGACTCGGCGTTTTTGAAACCAGAAGGCATTATACCAACTATTTTAGAGGAATCCCGCATTTTAAAGAGTATCGAATGAAAATGGTAACAAGTGATGATTCGGTTGATGTTTTTAAAGCTTTAGAAGAAGTTGCTGTGAAGTTTAAAGACTTTCAGTTTGACTTATAATCAATACACATTAAGACCCCGTTATTCAACGGGGTTAGTTCAAAAACAATTTTGAGTTCGTTTTGCAAACTCCTCAATTTTGATTTTCACTAAGAAATTAGTTTTTCTGAAACTTTGGTAGCAGCAATTTTTGAAGCAATTCCACCCAACACCAAAATAGTAACAAATACGATTAGCACATTAATAAATTCTAACCGAACTGGATAAGGTAAAGTAGGAGTAATAGGAACAAAACCATAAATTTCTTGAAGTATAACAACAGTAATTCCTATTCCAAGACCAATTAAAACTCCTATAAAAGTCATTAATAATCCTTTATAAAAAAAGATTTTTCGAATTTCAGAAATAGTTAAACCCAAAGAAGAAAGCGTTTTAATATCTCTTCTTTTTTCAAGAATAGTCATAATTATAATCCCTGCAATATTAAAAATGGCAATGGCAGCAATCAGACTAACAAAAACATAAACAAACAGGTTTTCGATGTTTAGCATTTTATAAAGTCCGTCGTTTTGTTGAACTCTGTTTTTGATGATTATTTCTTCCTTAAAAAGAGATTCAATATTTTCACGAATAGCTTTTTCATTAGTATTTGGAAGTAGTTTAATTTCAATAGAAGTTACTTTGGTTGAATCCAAGTTTAGTAGAGATCTTGCAAAATTAATATCCGAAAACACATATTTACTATCTAAATCTTGATTCACACGATACATTCCAGAAGCGACTACTCTTCTTTTTGTAAAAGCATTTGCGGGATCTAAAATCTGACCTGTTCCTGGTTTTGGAACATAAATCTCTAGTAAGTTACTAAAGTCTAAAACACTCATTGATAGTTTTTGTGAGGTTCCTAGCCCAATTACCACTTCATTTCTGTTTTGGACCAACCATTTATTTAAAAACATAATACTGTCTAACGGAATTACATTTTTAAAATTTTCATCAACTCCCTTTATATTAGCAATATGGTTTTTTCCGCGGTATTGAAGAAAAACACGTTCCTCTATTACTTTTGAATAAGCTTCAATACCTTCGATATTTTTTAGTTGGTTTTCAGAAGCTTCAGAAAAAGAAATCGTTTTTCCTTGAACAGGATAAATTTTTAAATCAGCATCAAAAATATTGGTAAACTGAAGGCTAAAATCTCGCAATCCTGAAAAGCCAGACAATACTATAAACAAAGCCAAAGAGCCTACAACCACTGCCGAAATAGCAATACGTGCAATAATATTAATCGCATTTTTACTGCTTTTTGAAAACAAATACCGCTTTGCGATGTATAGCGGAAAATTCAACTATATGTTTTTACGTTTTTTAAGTAAATCAGTATCTTTAATAGGGTCGTTTTTTCCTTTTACAGCCTCCACAATGTTATTGATGTATTCTAAAGAGTCATCATTATAAAAAACTAAGTCAGGCATTTTCCGAAGTTGATGTCTTGTTTTTTGGGCAATTTGATGTTTAATTTTTGGCTTTAATTCGTTTAATTCTTTTACAATTAATGTTGCTTTTTCGGGAGGAAAAACACTTGTATATACTTTAGATAAAGATAAATCGGTAGTTACAGTAACTTTAGAAACGGAGATAATAATCCCCATTTGTCCAGAGTCTCTTAGCATTTTTTGTAATACTACAGCAAGGTCATTTTGTAAAACACCTGCTATTTTTTTTTGCCTATTTGTTTCAATCATAGTGCAAAAATACTACATTTAATACTTTTAAGTTTCATATATTTCAGAAGCAAGTAAAATTGCTCTTTATAATTGTTATTTTTGAAACTAATATATTTTGAATTATGAAAAAGATTGAACACATTGGAATAGCTGTTAAAAACATTGAAAACGCGAACACCATTTATAAAAGCTTATTAGGATACGAGCATTATAAAACAGAAGAAGTACTAAGTGAAGGAGTGAAAACTTCATTTTTTAAATGTGGAGAAAGTAAAATAGAGCTATTGGAGGCAACCAAAGAAAACAGTCCAATAGCAAAGTTTATAGAAAAACGAGGCGAGGGAATTCATCATATTGCTTTTGCGGTTGATGATATTTATTCAGAAATAATTCGGTTAAAAAAAGAAGGGTTTTTGGTGTTAAATGAAACACCTAAGAAGGGAGCAGACAATAAGTTAGTGGTGTTTTTGCACCCTAAATCTACAAATGGTGTTTTGGTAGAATTATGCCAAGAAATAAATAATAATGAAAATAACTTGCGAAATATCTAAAGTATTATAAATTTGCAAGCTGGTAATAATTTAAATTATTACCTATCGGTCCCATAGCTCAGCTGGTTAGAGCACCTGACTCATAATCAGGGGGTCCATGGTTCGAGCCCATGTGGGACCACAATTAAAGAAAGAAAAACATTTTATTAAAATTACCTGCTCAAAACCTATTTTCATGATAGATTTTACTTTAAATGAACTACCTCGAGGCAGAGCCATAGAGGTATCAAGCGGAAAAAATTTTATTTTTAGTTTGATGAAAACCTCAGGTTTTCAAACTTTCCTTTTTGACCACCGAGGCAGAGCCTCGGGGAATTCTTTCGATTAAATATAATAATTTCCAAGAAAAAGAGTTCTTAGTTTTACAATAATTAAAACTTTTTAACATTTGTTAATAAATTTTTACTATTTTCGAAAACTATATGCGACCCCAAATCGTTAAAATACTAACCTTAGTACTAATAATATTTAATAGTACGACTATGCTTGCACAACGTGCAAGTCCGCCTCCGCCTGCAAATAATACTAGGGGACCACAACTTCCTCTTGACGAGAACATTATTGTACTAATAGTTATTGGTCTATTATTTGGAGCCTACATTACCTACAAAAAACACCAAGTTAAAAATACTCACTAGCAAGTCTCGTTAAGTATTTTCCTACAACGTCAAATTCTAAATTTATTATAGTACCTACTTTAAAAGTTTTAAAATTTGTATGTTCAATAGTGTAGGGTATAATCGCAACACTAAATTCATTTTTTTTGGAATTAATTACAGTTAAACTTACACCATTTACTGTTATAGATCCTTTTTCGATGGTAAGATTATTAAAAGCCTCGTCATATTTAAAAGTAAAATAAGTGCTTCCGTCTTCTTTAGAAATAGCAACACAAACTGCGGTTTGATCTACATGACCTTGTACAATATGACCATCTAATCGTTCGCCAAGCTTCATGGAGCGTTCTAAATTTACAATACTTCCTGTTTCTAGATTTCCAATATTAGACTTATCGAGGGTTTCTTTTATAGCAGTAACCGTGTAAATAGCGCCGCTAATTTCCACAACCGTTAGGCAAACCCCGTTATGAGCAACACTTTGATCTATTTTTAATTCCGAAGTAATAGAACTCTTTACTTCAATATGGAGATTACTTCCCTCCTTTGTGAGAGAACAAATTTCTCCTATTGCTTCAATTATTCCTGTAAACATGATTTCAATTTGTTACATTTGTACTACAAAAGTAATCATATAAGACTTCATTAAATAATGGATAATCAAAAAAGAATTGTAGTCGGAATTTCAATAGGAGATTTAAACGGTATTGGTAGTGAGATAGTATTAAAAACCCTTCAAGATCCTAGAATATTGGAACTTTTTACACCTGTAATATTTTCTTCATTTAAAATAATGAGTCATTTTAAAAAGGTTTATAATGTTGAATGTGATTTTCATGGCATCGATAAATTAGAAGCTATTGCTCCTAAAAAAATAAATGTTTTTAATGTTTGGAAAGAATCTGTGGACATTAATTTCGGAAAAGAAGATGCTAAAATTGGGGAGTATGCTATTAAATCACTCAAATCTGCAGTTACTGCTTTAAAAAATAATAAAATTGATGTTTTGGTAACAGCACCAATTAATAAGTCGAACATTCAGGCAGAAGATTTTAAATTTCCAGGTCATACAGATTATTTAAACCAAGAATTAGAAGGAGATAGTTTAATGTTAATGATTTCAGGTAAATTAAGAGTAGGATTGTTGACCGATCATGTTGCGGTAAAAGACATATCTCAAAACATTACAAAAGAGCTTATAGAAAGTAAAATTAACACCATTCAAAAAACGCTGATTGAAGACTTTGGAATTCGAAAGCCAAAAATTGCAGTTCTAGGGATCAATCCACATAATGGTGATAACGGAGTAATAGGTAATGAAGACGACACGGTGTTAAGGCCTACATTAGACAATTTAAGAGAAAAAGGAATTTTAGTTTATGGCCCTTATGCGGCTGATAGCTTTTTTGGGTCTGGAAATTATGAGAGCTTTGACGCAGTGATTGCATCGTATCATGATCAAGGATTGATTCCTTTTAAAACACTTTCATTCGGAAAAGGAGTAAATTACACGGCAGGTTTACATAAAATTAGAACATCCCCAGATCACGGAACAGCTTTTGACGTCGCAGGAAAGAATATTGCTAATAACGAGTCCTTTGAAGAAGCACTTTATACTGCAATTGAAATATATAAAAAGCGAGAAGAGTATTCTAATTTAGCTAAAAACCAATTAAAATCAGCTCCTCAGCCTCGAAACCAACGAAAAAGATTCGATTAAAAAGAATTGTAAAAACTGATTTAATTTTTAAATTATTTTTTATCTTTGCACCCGCCTTAATTGTAAGGCTACTGTGATAAACAGGTGAGTGATTATGAAGGAATTGAAAGAATTTACCATTCCATTCGTGGGATTAAAATTAGGAGAACACCGGTTTGACTATAAAATAAGTAAATCGTTCTTTGAGTATTTTGAGTATGAAGATTTTAATGAAGCAAACATTAATCTTGAAGTGCTGCTGATTAAAAAAAACACCATGTTGGAGTTTACGTTGTCATTTAAAGGCAATGTAAATGTAAACTGCGATACAACAAATGAGCCTTATAATCAATATATTAAAGGATCATTTCATTTTATTGTAAATTTTGGTGATGAGTTTAATGATGAAAATGAGGATCTTTTAATTATACCTCACGGAAGTTACGAAATAAACATTCAGCAATATATATATGAATCTATTGTATTGGCAATTCCAACCAAAAAGATTCATCCAGGAATTGAAGATGGAACTTTAAAATCTGAAATACTTGATAAACTAGAAGAATTAAGTCCAAATCATGATGAAATAACTACATCTGAAGAAGACGAACAAACAGACCCAAGGTGGGACGAATTAAAAAAATTATTAACAGACAAATAATACAAAGTAATGGCACATCCAAAGAGAAAAATCTCAAGAACTAGAAGAGATAAAAGAAGAACACATTACAAAGCAATTACACCTCAAATTGCTACAGATCCAACTACTGGTGAATCTCATTTATATCACAGAGCACACTGGCACGAAGGTAAATTATATTACCGTGGTCAAATAGTTATTGATGCTGTAGAAGAAGAAGTAGCATAGTAATAAACTTATAATAGTATAAGACTCCCGTATTTAATTTTGCGGGAGTTTTTTCGTTTTTATTTTTCTCCTAAATTATAAGGTTCTACCCTTATTTGTGTGGATAAAGGAATAATCCTCCGTGAAAAAA
>CAZIMW010000123.1:2547-8296 GCA_964540425.1 uncultured Flavobacterium sp. | reverse complement strand
TATGGACAGTGGATTGTCTTGATTTTTTAATAAAGTTTTGCGGATTTAAGGTAATAGGAAATGTTTCTCCATCTGCCAATCGCCATAGTTTATTTTCAAGTGAAAGGTCACTTAAAATAGTTTCATCAATTTCACTAATAATTTGGTTTTTAATCTCACCAGAAATCTGTATTTTCAAATTTCTAAAAATCTCTTTGTATAATAAAATTCTTGGCTCAAACCTTACTTGATCTAGTTCGTAATAATAATTAGACCTCAGCCCTATATTCACATCAAATAGATTTGGGTTTTTATAAAAATACTGTAGGTAAACAGCATGGGTTCTTATAACTGTTTTGTCTGAATCTAATATAAAAGTTAAGTCGGACGTTTTTTTAAACAAATAGCTCACATCTTTTAATACATACTGATAACCAAAAGTTAAATCATTATTAGCTTCCGTATTAATAATTACTTCGGTAGATATTCCTGAATCATAAATCTCGTTAAGCTTTTCGAAATCTGATGTTTTTTCGGAGTCTTCAGAAATAATATAATTGTATGCCAAACTATATCTGGAAAGAAATACTTGTGTTTTCTGACTTATGTTAGGGCTCCATATTTTATTCCAACCAAAACCATACCCATCATTTTTTATCTTTAAAATATCATTGAAAGATTGATTCAAATCTTTATTCTCCACCAAATAATCTAAATTATTATTAATGTAAATGGTACTCGCATAAAAGCTATTGTTTTCATTAAGCTGGTAGTTTAATTTAATATTGTAGTCTAAAAAATAGAATTCATTATTGGTGCTTTCTATATTATCAATTTTTGTGTTCTGAAATACTTTATCTGCAATTTCATCGAAAGTTGAAGATTGATACAACTCCGTATAACTACGTCTTAAAGAAGCCTGAATACTTAATTTATCTTTAATAATTGGGACTTCAACATATATATCTGCATTAATACCATTAACTCCTATTCCTGCTTTAAAACGATCTGCAATTTGATTGGTTGAAGAAATATCAATAACACTAGAAACTCGTTCACCAAATCTAGCATGGGTACCCTTATTATGAAAGATTACTTTGCTAGTGCTATTAGGGTTAAAAGCGGAAAGCATTCCGAATAAATGCCCTTTATGGTACATATTAATACCGTCCCAAATAATTCTATTTTGATCTAAAGCACCTCCCCTTACCGTAAATCCAGTAGCTGTTTCGTTAAGACTTATAACTCCAGGTAAAAGCTGAATACTCTCTAATATATCTGCCTCAATAAGTCCTGGTAAGATTTCTAATTTTTTAGGAATGATTGTAAAAGTTGCATCCTTATTTTTATAAATTCCATTAGTAAGATACCCCTTAACAATTACATTTTCTAATATTTGAATGGCTTCTAAGGAAGGAATTACTTCGTTCACAATAATATAACGCTCATCTATTTTCTGAAAATTTATAACGCTTTGCAGGGAGATTTCTTTTAATACTTGATCTAAAGTTCTATCTCTTTTTTCTAAGGTAATTTTTTTACTTTCAATAAAACTATCTTGATAAGAGAATCTCACATCGAATGTATTTTCAAGAATAAGCAATGCTTCGGTTAAAGGCTCATCTTCAAACTGAACAGAAAAAGTAGTCTCCTCCTGAGAGAAGACTACAACGAAGGGTAAAAAAAATAAGAAGTAAAATAAATTTTTCTTTTTCAATGAGTCTTTTATTCAAGTCTAATTATTCTATTTTCCTTTTTCTGATATTTTATTTTCATTGTTTTAAAAACTGATGCTAGTGCAATCTCTAATTCTTTATGGCTAAAACTTCCTGTAAAGATTAATGAGTCATCTATTAAATTCGCATCAATTTCAATATCATATTGTTTTTCAAGAGCAATAATCACATGTTTTAAGGGTACACTTTTAAAACTACTTTCTCCATTTACCCAAGTTGGGAAATCAATTGTAGTGTTGTGTTCTTCAAAAGTATTGCCGTTAATTTTTCTAAACGAATTACTCGGGTTTAGTATATAGTTGTTATTGCTATGAGTCACTTTAACTTTCCCTTCATAACAAGTCACTTCAAAATATTCATCAGAAGCATTCACATTAAACTGAGTTCCTAGTACCGTAACATTACCGTATGCTGTTAGAACGGTAAAAGTGCTTCCTTTTTTTACTTTAAAAAAAGCCTCTCCTTTTAAATGTATTTCTCTTTTATCCTCCCAGTTATTTTCACGATAGCTAATTTCAGATTTAGCGTTTAAAACCACCTCAGAACCATCAAGTAATACAATTGTTTTTTGCTCTGCAAATGAGGTTTCAATTTTTGTATCCTGATTGTTAAACGTAGTGAATAGGCCAAACAATACGAGTAAAGATACTGCTATAGAAACTCCCCATTGAAGGTTTTGTTTCTTTAACTTTTTCTTCTTTTTCTGAATTATTTTTTTCTGAATGTACTCAAACGAAGAAGTTAAAGGCTTTTCTAATTCATCTAAAACGAGAATCCCTCTTTTTATTTTTTTATAAGCTATAAAATCCTCTTCAGAAACGAGATTTTTCAATTCTTTATCTGAAATAGTTCCTTCTAGCCATTTTGCTAAAAAAGATTCGTTTTCTATTATATTTTTATTTTCTTTCATGGTATTGTTATATAGACAACATTAAATTAAAAAACCCTACTTATTTTTTCAAGTTTTAAACGTTTCCAATTTTTTCTTTCATTATTATTAAAGCAAAATGCATTCTTTTTTCTACTGCTTTAACCGAAATACCTAGCATTACTGCTATTTCTCTATACTTTTTCTTTTCAATTCTACTTAATAAAAAAACCTCTTTTTGTTTTTCTGGAAGGGATGCAATTGCTGCTTCTATTTTAATGAGAAACTCTTTTTCAATCATTAAAAATTCTGGAGATTCATTGTTACCCACCTTCAAATTATGCTTTTGATAATTCAGTACTACTTTCTCATGTTTTTTAATATTCAGAAATAAATTTTTAGCAACCGTAAATAAGAAACTTTTCGATTTACTATAACTTACCTTCCCACAATTATCCCAAAGTTTCACAAAAGCATCTTGCAAAATATCTTCTGCCAAATCCATATCTTGAGTTTTAAAATATAGAAAACGCTTCAAGTCTTTAGCATAAGTATTAAAAATGTTTTCAAATACTTTTTGATTACAAATATTATTTAAATCTTTAATCATGTTTATATTGCAAGAAAATTACGCTACAAAGTTATGTAAAAAATAAAAAAGTTTTTTGGTAGGGTTTTTTAAAAACGAGTTGTCTTATGTACGATTAACCGAAAATTTGCAAGTAATGCAATTTCTAAAAAAAGAACTATGAAAAATCTTAAACTACTATTTTACAGTTTGTTAATTAGTTTAGCAACACTTACATCATGTACCAACAATGATGATGTAAATTTACCAGAACCTCAAGAAAGTGCTGCTTTACAAGCCAGTCTTGACAACTTAAGAACTCTTTATAATGAAGACGGAACCGTTAATAATGATTTAAATCCAACAGGAAATCTAATTTTCGATTTCTGTTTTGAATTTATTTATCCAATAAATTTATTCTATAATACTGGTACTACGGTAGAAGTTAATTCAAATGAAGAATTAATTACTATTTTAATCAACACTACAAACGATTTATATATTGTAGGTATAGAATTTCCTTTCAGTGTTCAAATCTATAACCCAAATACAAATGAGGTAGAAATTATCACCATCAATAATGAAAGCGAATTTGCAGCATTAATTGTAAATTGTAATTTTAATGATGATTGTGATATTTCAGAATTAGAAATAGAAGTTGGAGAATGTACTTCACAAAACACTTATACCCTTACATTAGATTTTGAATACGAAAATACAGACCAAGAGTTCTTCAATTTATATGTTAGGGACAGCCTATTGATTGGTTACTACCCTCTCTTAGAATTGCCTCTAACTATCGAAGACTTTGAACTAAGTGGCTACGAAAATGATTATCTTAAAGTTCGTATCAATGATGGTTTATACTGCAGTGAAGAAATTGAATGGGAAGCTCCAGATTGTAACGGAAACATCTTATGTTACGAATACGTTTTCCCAGTTTCATTAACTCTAAACGGAATTACCGTAACAGTAAACTCAAACCAAGAACTTGACGATTACTTAAGCCAAGGATATAATTTATCTTACCCAATAGATATTATAATTGACGGTGAAGTAATTACTGTTCAACAAGGAATATTAGAAGGAGATTACGGCCCACGTTGTGAGTAAATATTAATCAAAAATAAATTTAAAAAAGACTGTCAATTGACAGTCTTTTTTTTGTTTAAAATAGTAAATTTGGAATTAATTTATGAAAAACAAGAACTCTTTTATTAAAGGCAGAATTAAAGGAATCCAATATGCCCTAAAAGGATTATATTTACTTATAAAACAAGAAGCAAGTATAAAAGTACAAATCGTAATTGCAATATTAGTAACAATTGCTGGGTTCTATTTTCATATTTCAACTACCGAATGGATGTTTCAAGTTTTAGCCATAGGATTAGTAATGGGCACCGAAGGAATAAATACAGCCATCGAAGAAATTGCTAATTTTATTAATCCAGAACAACATCCTAAAATTGGGCTTATAAAAGATATATCTGCTGGAGCTGTTTTTTTAACAGCACTTGCGGCTATTGTTATTGCTTGTATTATTTATATTCCTAAAATATATTAAATGAATAAAAACTTAATATTATTATTGTTTCTAGCTCTTTTTTTAAGTTGATCAAATAACAATTCTAAAAATAAAATTCATAAAAAAGACACGCTAATTACCACTAAAACGGAAACTAAAAATTTATTGACAGATTTTATACCTTTGTATCCAGATGGTGACATCAATGTAGTTGTTGAAATACCAACAGGAACAATCGAGAAATGGGAAGTTGATAAAAAAGATGGTCAAATAAAACATTAAATAGTAATTAATGTACCAAGAATAATACAATATATTGGTTATCCAGGTAATTACGGAATGATACCAAGAACATTACTGCCAAAAGAATTAAGTGGTGATGGAGACCCGTTAGACGTTATAGTTTTAGGGCCGCCAGTAAAAAGAGGAAGTATAATTAAATGTAAAGTTATTGGTGTTTTGTATTTGCTAGATAGCGGAGAACAAGACGATAAATTAATAGCAGTTTTAGAAGACACTCCATTATACAATGTTGAAAGTTTAATTGAATTAGATAAAAATTATAATGGTATTTCTGAAATAATTAAAATATGGTTCACAAATTATAAAGGACCAGATAAACTTGAGTCTAAAGGTTTTGGAGATAAAAAAGCTGCAATTAATATATTAAATTCTGCAATTAATGAATATTCTTTAAAAAATAAAAAATAATAATACTTTGACGTTTGATATTTGTATTTTTGTAGCTATTCAACCCTAGTATTAATGGCTATAAAAAAGAAAAAAACTACAAAAACCGCTTCTAAAAAAAGAATAGAATTAAGCTTTAGCCTTTCCAAACAACAAAAAATTATTTGGGGAGGATTCCTTTTATTACTAGGTATTGCTTTAATTCTTTCTTTTATTTCTTATTTTTTTACTTGGCAAATCGACCAAAGTACTATTGGCGAATTAACCACTCGAAAATTAGAAACCAAAAACTGGCTCAATACCTTTGGTGCAAATATTGGCGACTTTTTTGTTTATAAAGGCTTCGGAATTGCTTCATTAATCATAGCGTTTTTAATTACAAT
>CAZIMW010000123.1:248-2528 GCA_964540425.1 uncultured Flavobacterium sp. | reverse complement strand
TAAATTTTAACAAAACAAACCTTTTAAATCTTTGGTTTTGGGGCAGTTTAGTTATGATATGGATTTCCGTATTTTTCGGATTCTTCCCTACTATAAGCCCATTATTTAGTGGAGTTATAGGGTTTGAAATCAACGACCTATTTCAAGATTATTTAGGTTTAGCAGGTGCTGTTTTGGTAATGATTTTCTTATTAATTATTTATTTAGTAATTCGGTTAAAGTTAACTCCAGAGCATCTAACTACTGCTTTTAAAAGAACCAAAAAAGAAGTTACAGATGATTTTACTTCAGAAAACAACCTTAATAATACCTCTGAAACCCCTTTAAAAAAACCTAAAAACGTTTTAGTTACTCTGGATACCACTTCCGAAGAAATCGAATTAGCAACTTCGGTTATAGAAAAACCTAAAGAAAATATTCCTCTTATTATTGAATCTGAAGATAGCATAGACATCGAGGTAGAAAAAGTAGTGGAAGAAAAAGAAGTTTTAAAAAACCTTAGCGATAAATTGGTAGAAGATTTCGGCGAATTTGACCCAAAATTAGAGCTTAGTAAATATAAATTTCCAACCATTGAGTTGTTAAAAGATTATTCAACAAATACAGGAATTACTATTAATCAAGAAGAATTAGAAGAAAATAAAAATAAAATTGTAAGCACCCTTAACAATTATAAAATAGGCATTGCAACTATAAAAGCAACCGTTGGACCTACCGTAACTCTATACGAAATTGTACCCGAAGCAGGAATTCGTATTTCAAAAATTAAAAACCTAGAAGACGATATAGCTTTGTCACTTTCTGCTCTTGGTATTCGTATCATCGCTCCAATTCCAGGACGTGGTACTATTGGTATTGAGGTTCCAAACAAAAATCCGAGTATCGTTTCTATGCGCTCGGTAATCGCTTCTCCAAAATTTCAGAATGCAGAAATGGAACTTCCAATTTCTTTTGGCAAAACAATTAGCAACGAAACATTTGTAGTCGATTTAGCGAAAATGCCTCACCTTTTAATGGCTGGAGCAACTGGGCAAGGTAAATCGGTTGGGTTAAATGCCATTTTAACTTCACTTCTTTATAAAAAACATCCAGCCGAAGTAAAGTTTGTTTTAGTAGATCCTAAAAAAGTAGAACTGACTTTATTTAATAAAATTGAACGTCATTTTTTAGCAAAACTACCCGATACCGAAGAAGCTATTATTACAGATACCAACAAAGTGGTAAACACATTAAATTCGCTTTGTATTGAGATGGACGATCGTTATGACTTGCTTAAAAATGCCTATGTTCGTAACATTAAAGAGTACAATACCAAATTTAAAACTCGAAAATTAAACCCAGAAGAAGGGCATCGATTTTTACCATATATCGTTTTAGTGATTGACGAATTTGCCGATTTAATTATGACTGCCGGTAAAGAAGTCGAAACACCCATTGCTCGTTTAGCCCAGTTGGCACGTGCTATTGGAATCCATTTAATCGTAGCAACACAACGACCTTCTGTAAATGTAATTACAGGAATTATAAAAGCGAATTTCCCTGCCAGAATTGCCTTTAGAGTAACCAGTAAAATAGATTCAAGAACAATTTTAGATAGTTCTGGAGCTGATCAATTAATAGGTCGTGGAGATATGCTTTACACCCAAGGAAATGAACTTATTAGAATACAATGTGCCTTTGTAGATACTCCTGAAGTTGCTGATATAACCGACTATATTGGTTCTCAAAAAGCCTATCCAGACGCTTATTTATTACCAGAATATGTAGGCGAAGAAGGTGGTGGCACAAATATTGATAATAACCTAAGTGAACGAGACAAATTATTTAGAGAAGCAGCCGAAGTATTGGTAATTGCCCAACAAGGATCCACGTCACTATTACAACGAAAATTAAAATTAGGCTATAATCGTGCAGGTAGAATAATCGATCAACTAGAAGCCTCTGGTATTGTGGGACCTTTTGAAGGTAGTAAAGCCAGACAAGTATTAGTACCAACACTCGAAGCCTTAAACCAACATTTAGAAAACGAATATAATGAAGACTAAAATTAATCTTATTTTCCTAATTGGAATGCTAGTATTTTCAACAATAAACATACAAGCACAAAATGCAAAAACACTTTTAGACGAAGTTTCTAATAAGGTAAAAAGTTATGAAAACATAATAATAGATTTTAAATATACCTTATTAAATACCAAAGAAAATGTAAAACAAGATACTCGCGGCGATATTACCTTACAAGGTGAAAAATATGTTTTAAATACGCTAGGAGTTACCCGT
>CAZIMW010000123.1:0-238 GCA_964540425.1 uncultured Flavobacterium sp. | reverse complement strand
ATTTTTAATGGAACAACTATTTACACAATAATTCCCGAAGACGAAGAAGTTACAATTTCTAACTATAACTCAGAAGAAAACAAAGGAGTTTCAGCTTCAAAAATGCTTACTTTTTACGAAAACGGATATACTTATAAAATGGATATACTTCAAAATATTCAAGGAAGAAAAATTCAGTTTGTAAAAATAATCCCTATCGATACCAACGCAGAAATTAAAGATATTTTATTGGGAATAG
>CAZIMW010000122.1:0-8371 GCA_964540425.1 uncultured Flavobacterium sp. | reverse complement strand
TAAAAACAAATATCCAAATTATTTTTCAAATCCCACAAGTTTTGAGACTGATCCACATTCAGGCTAACTTATTATATCATAGCTATATAAACCGTTTAACAGCAATTAATTTTACATTTTTATAGTAGTAACTTATTATCTGTATCGAAAAATCAATACAAACTTAAAGAAGGGGAGTATAATTTGGATCTTAGTGATTAAGAGCAACTAATATACAACAAGTTTTTTTGAATAGAAAATAAAAGAATATTTAACGATTGTGAATATTTTACAAATAATTTATAATAAGGATTTTTAGGCAAAGCGTTTTAAATACTGTTGTTTTTATAATTTTGATATGTACCCAATAAAGTACCCAGATTCTAAAATAAATCGTATATTTGAAAATATAAACAAATGATTATGAGTATAATAAAATTGAACAAAGATACATCTCTAAACTTAGGATCTAGTGCTTCACGGCGTGGGAGTTCGAGTCTCCCCGCCCGCACAGTTTGAAAGCCTCTCAATTATTGAGAGGCTTTTTTTTGGTCTATTCCTTTTTAGATACGTATTTTTGAGCCTCAAATAATTATTAAATAATGAAAAAATTACATATTACCATCTGCTTATTATTTATCACAATTTCAACAACAATCGCCCAAACATACACCACTCCAAATACAGGAGTTAATTGGACCTTAGATGATATTGCTGCGGCAAGTCCGTCAACAATAACGGTTTCAGGAAATGATTATGTTTTATTAGAAAACTTAGTGATTGCTGAAAACGATACAGTCATTATTTCTTCAGATTTGACTTTAGAAATAGATTCAGATTTGCTAATTACCGTTTTTGGAACCTTTACTATCAATGCTAATTCAGTTGCCATAACAGCGTTGGATGAACTAAATCCGTATGATGGATTTAGGTTTGAAGAATTTTCACAAATCAATATTCAAAATACTTCCATTGAATTTGGTGGAGGAATGAAAGTGTTGACTGAAGATTTTACACTTAACAACTGCATAATCACTAACAATGTAGCAGGCGGAGCAACCACTGGAGCTGTGATTTCATTAACAAGAGGAGTGCCTCAAATTACTAATAATACGATTAGCTTTAATGAGCTTCCAGCAATTTCTTCCGCAGCCAACAATACGGTTTCAGCCTACATTTATAATAATCATATTGAAGGTAATAATCAGTTAAACACCAATCGACCTCAAATTAATATGGGAACCACGATGGTTAACGATACCTTGAAAATTATTCAAAACACCATTATCGGTGACCCAAGTCTTGATCAAGTTGGTGGGATTGCCGTGGCAAATTTTGTTGGTGGAAGCATTAGAGCGAATATCAATTATAACATCATTCAAAATAACCGTTATGGACTTACTATTGTTGGACCCGATTCGTTTGTGAATTTATATAATAATATTATTGAAGATAACAATACGCAGAATATTCCTCTTCAAGGAGGAAGCGGAATATCATTAAATACCAATTCTGGGACTATGGAAGTGATTGCTGAAGAAAATCAAATTAGAAGAAATCTTTGGGGAATTACAGTAATTGGTACTGCTTCTATTAATTTAGGTGATGGTGTTGATAGTCAGGGTTATAATATCTTTTCGGAAAATGGAAATGAAGGCGAATTATACGCTTTGTACAACAATACTACCAACACGATTATGGCAAAAAACAATTGTTGGATTGAAGGGCAAGTTAATACCTTGGCAGATGCTGAATCTGTGATATTTCACCAAACAGATGACGTGAGTTTAGGCGAAGTAATTTTTGATCCAGTTGGTACTGGATGTGAAAATCTTTCGGTTGAAGATACTGCTTTTGAAAGCTTTAGTTTTTATCCAAATCCTTCAGTAGGAGAAATTAATTTTAGTAATATTCATTCTTTTACTGAAATAAATATTTATGGAATTCAAGGTAATTTACTTGTAAACAAAACTATTTCAGAAGGAGAAAATAAGCTTACTTTCAATTTGCCAAAAGGCTTGTATTTTATTTCCTTTAAAAATGAAACACAAAGAGCAGTTCGTAAGTTATTGGTTAAGTAGGTATTTCATTATTTTAATGATTGAAATTAGACAAAAAAATGAAATTAAATAAATACATAGACCACACCATTTTAAAAGCAACAGCAACATCATTAGAGATAAAAAAACTTTGCAAAGAAGCCAAAGATTATCAATTTTATGCAGTTTGTGTAAACGGATGTTATGTGGAATTAGCAAAGCAAGAAGTTACAGGTTCCGATGTAAAAGTAGCTGCCGTAATTGGTTTTCCTTTAGGTGCTATGTCCACAGAGGCAAAAGTGTTAGAAACCACTTCTTGCATTAACGATGGTGCAGATGAAATAGATATGGTTATAAATATAGGAATGCTTCAATCAGGAAATAACGACTATGTAGAAGATGAAATTTTAGCTATTAAAAATGCTTGTGGAGAAAAAACCTTAAAAGTAATTATTGAAACTTGTTACCTTTCAGAAGAAGAAAAAAGAAACGCTTGCCAATTAGCAATGAATGCAGGAGCCGATTTTGTAAAAACTTCCACTGGTTTTGGTACTGGAGGAGCCGTCTTGGAAGATGTAAAGCTAATGAAAGAAGTTATTGGAAATAAGCTAAAAATAAAAGCTTCGGGAGGAATTAGAGATAAAGAAACTGCCGAAAAATTCATCGCATTAGGAATAAGCAGAATTGGAACTTCTTCAGGAATTACCATAGTTACCTAATAATATAAATTTTACAAGTACCTTTGTAAAAACGGTTTACAACTTAATTAATTTCGTGATAATTGGTGTAATTCGTGTTAAATGTTAATTTAAACAGATACCCGTTTTCACGGGCATGAATATGAGTGTACACATAGAAGCTGAAAAAGGAGAAATTGCCGAAACAGTATTATTACCGGGAGACCCATTAAGAGCCAAATGGATTGCAGAAACATTTTTTGAGAACCCTGTTTGTTATAATAAAGTTCGAGGAATGCTAGGCTATACTGGAACTTACAAAGGTAAACGGGTTTCTGTACAAGGAACAGGAATGGGAATACCATCTGCACTAATTTATTGTAATGAATTGATAAAAGATTACGGTGTTAAAAATCTAATTCGTGTTGGATCTGCAGGTTCTTATCAAAAAGATATTAAGTTAAGAGATATCGTGATTGCGATGGCAGCTTCTTCAAATTCGGGTATAAATAATTCTCGTTTTGTTAATTCGGATTATTCGCCTACTGCCGATTTCAACTTGTTTATGAAAGCAGTTGATTTTGCTAGAGAAAACAATATTGAGATCAAAGCTGGTAATGTATTGTCATCAGACGAGTTTTATGAAGATGATTTTAATTCCTATAAAAAATGGGCAGATTTTGGAGTGCTTTGTGTAGAAATGGAAACTGCAGGAATTTATACAGTAGCTGCAAAATACAATGTAAAAGCACTGACTATTTTAACGATTTCAGATTCCCTAATTACTAAAGAAAAAACCACTTCAGAAGAAAGAGAAAGCACCTTTAGCGATATGATTAAAATTGCTTTAGGGACCTTGTAATGTCTGTGCGAACGTAGTGAAGCAATCTCATAATGGTAAATAAATAATGAGATCGCTTCCTTATTCCTTCTTTTGAATGAGAATTATATCTTAAACGTAATTACCGGGATTTTAGAGTGATTTACCAAATCTTCACTAATACTTCCAGAGAAGAAATGAGCCAATCCTCGACGCCCATGAGTAGGTAATGCGATTACATCAATTTTATGGGTATTACTAAAGTTAAAAATTCCGTCTTCAACAGTATAGTCATTATAATATACCACATCGTCTAATTTATCTAAAGCATCTGCATTAAATAAAAAGTCTTTTACGCGACTTTCCATTTCTTTTGAACTTCTATAATTTTGTCCAGGAAGGTTAATGTAAAGCAACTTCACATTAACATCCATAGACTTATAGAGTTTCATCGCTTTTTTGAAAGCCGTTAAATTTTCTAAAGTAAAGTCACAAGCAAAAACAGCATGTTTTACTGTAAAGCTTTCTACTCCATTTTTAATCACTAAGACAGGAATGTCTGAATGGCGTACTACTTTTTCAGTGTTAGAGCCTACAAAAACTTCAGACAAACCACTACTACCGTGAGACCCCATTATAATAAGATCGGCATTCTTTTCAAGAGCAACTTTATTCACTTCACTAAAATCTTTGTAGTTGTAAACAATATCAGAAACCGAAATTCCTTTTAAATAGTCTTTACTTAAAAATTCTTTAAAGCGTTTTTGGGCTAATTTAATATAATAAATTCCTTCTAGCATTTCTTTTGTCTGAGTACTTGTTAATACAGCATCAGACATACCCAACATATGCAATGCAATAATTTCAGCATCGTATTCTTTTGCTAGTTTTGCGGCAACCTTTAAAGCGTTTTCAGAACATTCTGAAAAATCTACTGGACTAATATTTTTTTCATAATTTGTACAATCAATTATTTGCTTTTAACGATGTTTAAAAGTCGCTTTTCTTTTCTCTAACTGTTTTGTTAAATCTGAAATGGTGTTTTTTACAGCCGATTCAAAGTTTTTTTCTTTAGATGATGCGAAAATTTTTGGCCCAGGAAGACTTAGGTCAATATCACAAATATGTCCATCACCTTTAGGATCGTTTTCAATTTTAAAAAAAACTTTAGCACCGATAACCCAGTCGAACTTTGTTCCTAATTTATCAAGTCTTTTTGTAACGTATTCTGTCATTGTTTCGCTTGTTTGCATCTTTACATATTGCACGTTTATTGTCATAATGTTTTAGTTTTAAATTGATATCCAAATTTAGCGATTTTCAATGTAATATTATATGATATTAATCAGAAATAACAAATGATTAACGAATTCATTTTTTTGCCCTTTAATACGAACTGAAATAGTTTTAATTATGATTAAAGACTTATTTTTGCCAAAATTACAAAAGGAAAGAAATTTACGGTATGAAAAAGAACAATGCGACACTTCAACTTTCAAAAGAAGAAATGCGAGCGTATGGGTATCAAGTTATTGATGCGGTAGTAGAACATTTTGATACTCAAGACAAAAAACTTCCTGTAGCCAAAGGAACCAGAAAAGAAATGGACAACCTGTTTTTGGAAGAAGCACCAGAAAATGCAATGGATGCAAAAGAGGTTTTAGATTTTGTTTTAAAAGAAGTAGTAACCAAAAGCACTATAGTTTCGCATCCAAAAGCTTTTTCTTTTGTCCCAGGACCTAGTAACTATATTAGTGCAATGGCAGACACTTTAGCTACTGGATTTAATATTTTTTCTGGAGGCTGGGCAGCATCTCCCGCAGCAGCAGAATTAGAAGTTGTTACTTTAAATTGGTTGTTGAAAATTTTTGGATTTCCTGTAAAAAAAGGAGGTGGTATTTTTACCAGCGGTGGGTCTATGGCTAATCTTACTGCAATTGTAACGGCAAGACGTATTAAATGTGGTGACGATTTTTCAAATGCGGTTATTTACCTTTCAGATCAAGCACATTCTTCCAATATAAAAGCCATTCGGATTCTTGGTTTTAAAAAGGAACAAATTCGTGTTATTCCAACAAACACAGAGTTTAAATTCTCCATTAATAAATTAAAAAACGCCATTGCAAAAGATCGATTAGAAGGCTTAAAGCCTTTCTGTTTAATTGCAACTGCAGGAACCACAAATACTGGAACTGTTGATCCGCTTACCGAAATTGCAGTTATCTGTAAAAAGGAAAATATTTGGTTTCATATTGACGGAGCTTATGGTGGTGCTGCTATTCTTTCAAAAGATGGAAAGAAGATGTTAAAGGGAATAGAAAAAGCAGATTCACTTACCGTAGATCCTCATAAATGGTTTTATCAACCCTATGAAATGGGTTGTTTATTGGTTCGAAATATTGCTCATTTAAAAGGAACTTTTACCGAAACCCCCGAATATTTAAAAGATGTTGAGGGTAATAAATCTGAAATCAATTTTTACGATCACGGAATTCAATTAACCCGACGATTTAGAGCTTTAAAATTCTATATGTCTATTAAAACTTTTGGGTTGAAAAAATTCAGACAAGCCATCACCTACAATATAAAACTAGCTGAAGAAGTAGAAGACTGTTTGCGTGAAAGTCCGTTTTGGGAAGTGATTTCACCCGCAACTTTAGCAGTAATTAATTTTAGATACAATCCAATTAGTCATAAGTTAAATGAAAAGCAGTTGGATGAATTGAATCAGTATATTTCAGAAAAAGTGGTAGCGACTCAAGAAGCACTTTTAGTAACAACAATCCTTCACGGACAAACAGTTTTACGAATGTGTTTAATTAACCCAAGAACTACTATGGACGATATAAAAGAAACGTTTGAACTTTGTAACGAAATCGCTAAAACACATCCATTAATATAACCGCTCCTGCAAGGTTTTTGAAATCTTGTCATTCAGTCCCGATTACTATCGGGAGAGGAACGACTGAAGAATCTTTTAAATTTAACTAGATATTTTGACACCAAAAGCAGACGTAATAATTATTGGCGGAGGAGCCGCAGGTTTTTTTACAGCTATTAATTTGGCTGAAAACAAACCTGATTTAAAAATCATTATTCTTGAACGAAGCAGTGAAGTCTTAACAAAAGTTAGAATTTCTGGTGGTGGAAGATGTAATGTAACACACGCCGAATTTATCCCAAAAGAACTCACCCAAAACTATCCAAGAGGCAAAAAAGAGTTGTTAGGTCCTTTTCATACTTTTATGACAGGCGATACGATGGAATGGTTTGAAAAAAGAGGTGTTGCTTTAAAAATTGAAGAAGACGGAAGGATGTTTCCAGAAAGTAATTCGTCACAAACCATTATCGATTGTTTTTTAAGTGAAACAGAACGATTAGGTATTGATGTTTTAAAAAATCATTCGGTTAAAAAGATTGAAAAAGTTAATGAGCATTGGAATATTGCCACTGAAAAAGGAGATTTTACTTCCCATAAATTGGTAATTGCTACAGGAAGCAATGCGAAAATTTGGAAATTAATTGAAGGATTAGAACATAAAATTATACCACCTGTCCCCTCTTTATTCACTTTTAATATTCAAGATTCACGAATTAAAGACTTGCCAGGAATTGCAACTCAGGCTTCTGTTAAGGTTGTTTCAACAACTAAAAATAATTTAGAATCTGAAGGCGCTTTGCTTATCACTCATTGGGGATTAAGCGGGCCAGCAATTTTAAAATTATCGGCTTGGGGAGCACGATACTTGAATGAATTAAAATACCAATTTAAACTAAAAGTTAATTGGTTATTAGATGTTTCAAATGAAGAAGCTTTTGAGAAATTAAAAGAGCTAAAAGAAACCCATAGCAAACAGACGCTCTTTAAATACGCTCAACTAGAAGTGCCAAAAAGGCTTTGGCAAAGTTTACTCACTGCTTCAGAAATTAATGAAACTCAAAAATGGGCAGAAACTACCAATAAACAACTTCAAAAAATAGCCAACCAACTTACGCAATCCGAATTTCAAGTAAACGGAAAATCTACCTTTAAAGAAGAATTTGTAACTGCTGGCGGAATTGACTTAAAAGAAATCAATTTTAAACGCTACGAAAGTAAACTTCATAAAAACCTCTATTTTGCTGGTGAAGTCCTAAATATTGATGCCATAACGGGAGGTTTTAATTTTCAAAATGCTTGGACAGGAGGATTTATTGTTGCTAAAAGCATATAAAATTGTTATTCAGAACAAGGCGCGTCCCGATAGCTATCGGGACAGAATGACAAAATAATTGCTATAAAGTTTATTATTACACTTTTGTCATCTTGAATTTAATTCAGGATCCACCTGTTTTTATTTTTGATATAAAAAGTATATATTTGTTATATATAAACTATATCATTATGGCAACTACAAAAAAACTGATAGAAATAGACAATAAGGCTTTAGAAATTTTAAAGAAACAAGCCAAACTTCAAAAACGTTCTCTTAAAAATTACATTGAGTTTATGCTCGAAGATACCGCTGCTAGGTTTAGTGAGCCTTCCGAAGAGTATAAGGCGATGATTGATGCCATGATTGAAAAAGACAAAAAAGGAGATCTTGTATTGAATTCTTGGAAGGATATAAAAGCTCAATATGGAAGATAGAATAATCTTCGCGGAAGAGGCGAAAATTGAATTTCACAAAGCAAAATGTTATTTTGAAATGACAGAAAAAGAAGATGCTTTTTGGGGCGATGTGAATAGGCAAATGGACTTGTTAGGATTGATGCCTTTTGCTTTTCAAATTAGGTATAAGAATGTTCGGATTATTCATTTAGAAAGATTTAATTTTTCGATTCATTACGTAATTAAAGATTATGGAGTGTTAGTC
>CAZIMW010000121.1:0-8375 GCA_964540425.1 uncultured Flavobacterium sp. | reverse complement strand
ACAATGCTTGGTTAAGTATAGAACTAACACTTTTAGAACTGTATCCTGATGAAAAAGAGAATATAGCAGGCTATCAAAAAATGTTTAACCAATTGCAACTGTTAAGCCCAACACCTACTGAAATTAATATAGTCGTAAAATGGGAAACAGATGATTTTGACGGTACAAAATATGTAGATGTTTCAGGTAAATATAATAACCCAAAAACGGAAGGAGAAGAATTTTCGCAAGCATTAGAATTTACACCTTGGAGTGAGTGGTTAGCAATGGGAATAGCAAGCGAAAGTCTGAAAGATTTTAACGAATTAGAAATTATAGCGCATTGTATCTACGAAATGACCTTTGTAGGTTTTGAAGAAGAAGAAATACAAGAGAAAATACAAAATATAGAAGCAGAAGCCGAAAAGTATAAAAATATGACCGAAAAAGAACGAAAAGAAAACACAACTTCTTTAGACGATTTATTTAAAGATTTGGATGATGAATAAACTACAAATACTAAACACAAAGAGCCAATGAAAAACTGGATAACAAAAGCGTATGCCTATTTAGATAAATCATTAGGTACTGTTCCATCTGAATTGAATGAAATAGTTTGGAAAGAATCTTTATCGCCCAATAATACCTAGTTGTGTAAACATATTTCGGCATTTGCCTGGTGTCTTGCCAACGCTATCAACAAAGCGGAAAATAAAGTACAAAAACACAACAATATATAAAAATAATAGCGGTTTTAGTGCTATATTCAAAGTGAGTATCTTGTATAAAGTTTAGTGCTAAACCGAAAGGTAAGCACCTTGAAATCCGCAACTACGCTTACACATACATTGATAAAGCAACGTCCAATACAGTCTAACTATATTCAATAGCTAAAAATAGTATAGTTTAACGCTTCTCCAACCAAGCCTTCAATTCATAAAAGTTTTGAGGAGCAACTCCGTGACCCACTGGGAATTCTGAATATTCGCAATCTATCCCTAAGTTTTGCAAAAAAGGCTGTGTTTTACGAGCCCAATCCACAGGGATTACTTGATCTACATTTCCGTGGGAAGTATAAACACTTAAGTTACTAAAATCGTTTTGTGCATAGTTTTCTTTAAAAATCGCTTCATTAATATAACCACTTAATCCAATTACATTTTTTACTTTTTCGGGATAACTTAAAGCCACTGCAAAACTTAAAATGGTTCCTTGACTAAAGCCTAAAAGGGTCACATTATTTGCATCTACTTTGTATTTTTCAATAATTTCGTCAATACATTTTGTTACTAAATCTCTAGATTCTATTGCTTGCGCATCATCACTCCATTTTCCGTCCACATTATCAAAATGAATGGCATACCAAGCATTTCCGTTGGGTTGCATCGCATAAGGTGCTTTTAAAGAGATGATAGTGTAATCTGAAGGTAATTCAGTTGCAAAAGAAAATAAATCGTTTTCATCACTTCCGTAGCCGTGAAGCATTATGATTACTGGGTTTTTTCCTGAAGCTTGGGTTGAGGGTCTGTAATTATGTTCTAATGAGAGTTGTTGTTTTTCCATAAATAGTATTGTTCCAATCTGAGGATTATTTAGCGTTTTTAGAAGTAATGAGTTTAATTTTTAAGAGGAGTCTTTTTTCTTCGTTCTTAAAGCGAAGCGGTCTTACATCTTTTTATTATTGATCTAATAATTTGAACCATTTTTGAAATAAATCACTAATAATTGGCACTCCTTTAGATTTTCCTGTAATCGCCATCACTAAGGAATACACCCACATAAAAAAGCAAGCTGTCCAAGCAATTTGTCCTACATATAGTAAAATATTATTTCCAGTAAAAAAAGTGGTAGAAATAAATAAAATTAATACCAATCCAAACATATTTTTGATGTGATAGGTTACGAATTTATCTTTCTCATCCATATTTAAAATATAGGCGATAATCAGACCTATAAAAGAGAGGTACGCTAATATGGCTTTATAATTTGCTTTTTGTTTCATATTTATTTCCCTTGAAAAAAGGATTCTTATTTAAAAATTATTATTTATTTAATATTAGTTTGTTGTTAGCTATGATTCCGTATGCTTTGCCTTTTAATTCGCAACCTAATAAGGCAGCGTTCTTAGAAGTTGAACTAATATTTTCTTCCGATAACGTCCATTCTTGGGTTGGATTAAATAAAGTGATATCTGCTTTATTTTCCTCTTTAATAGTGTATTGAGGAATTGTAAATGCTTCCTTTAATTGGGTAAGTTTTTTTACAGTTTCTTCAGTATTCATAACAGAATTTAATGCTCCGAAGCAACTTTCTAATCCGATGCTTCCATAAAAAGCGTGGTCAAACTCTACTTTTTTATGTTCAATATCTATAGGATTATGATCGCTGGTAACTCCGTCAATCGTTCCGTCTTCAAGTCCTTTTAAAAGTGCTTTAATATCTTTGTTGGTTCTTAAAGGCGGCATTAATTTAAAGTTGGTATCGAAAGTTTCTAATACATCATCTGTTAAAATCAAGTTATTGACAGCAACACTACAAGTAACTTTCAGTCCTTTTTTCTTGGCTTCTTTTAGTAACGAAACCGATTTTTTGGTGGAGATCGTCGGAATATGAAGTTTTCCACCCGTGTATTCCAAAATATATAAATCTCTTGTAATTTGAAGTTCTTCTGCTAAAGCTGGGATTCCTTTTAAACCCAATAAAGTGCTATTGGTTTCTTCATTGACCATTCCTTTTTGGGCGATGGCTTTTTCAAAAGGAAATGATTGTACCAATCCATCAAATGTTTGTGTGTACTGAAGGGCAATTTTTAATAAATTCGGGTTCTTAACAGGTAATTTATAATCGTAGAAGGAAACGGCTCCTTGGTTTTTCATATCGTATAATTCGGCTAAATTTTCGCCATCACATTTACTGGTTAAAGCACCAATAGGATAGAGGCTTACCGAATTTCCGGATGCTTCAGATTTTAAATATTTTATGGTCGATTTATTATCGGTTACAGGATTGGTGTTGGTGTTTACTGCTACGTGAGTGAAGCCGCTTTTTGCTGCCACTTTTAATCCGTTGGTAATGGTTTCTCGTTCTTCAAAACCAGGTTCTCCAAAAGAAACACTACTATCAAACCAGCCCTGAGAAATATGAAGATTTGGCAAGGAAATTTCCCTTACATTCTTCTCGTTTTTAATGAAAATTGCAATTTTTGTAATAACTCCATTTTCTATTAAAACATCTCTTTTTTTAAGATGATGTTTACTGGTTTCATCTATAATTATGGCCGATTTTATTAATACATTCATAATCAATTATTTTTTTAAAAATTTCAATAACAGCATTTCAGTAATTAAAAAGAGTAGTGCAAAAATAACAAACCATTTCCAATAACTATTAATTGTATTTTCTTCTGAAATAGTTTCCAGTAAATCATCAACGGAACTATAAACAGTAGCATTCTTCCAATTTTCAGGATTCAAATAAGTGAGTTTACTTTCTTCTCTATTAAAGTTATAACTTACATTTTCTACAAATTCTGAAGCTTTTACAATAGTATAAATACCTGCTTTTAAAGGCTCTTCTTCTGTAGTGATATTTACCTGAGTAGCCTTTGTTTGCTGTAAAGGTATAAAGTTATAGGAGCTATCTTTTATAGTTAAAATTTCATCTTGATTTAATTGAATAGGAACCGAAAAATGATTTTGTTTTCCTATTTCAAAATATAATTTTGACAAAGACAAACTCTGTTTCGCCATATTATAAAGAGTTGGAACAATTAAAGGGGAATTCTGAAAATTAGAGTTTTCTTTATTGGTAGCAGCCAAACTTAAATAATTATTTCCTTTTTGAATAATAAACGGTTTGCTGTCTTCAAATTTTAAAACTGCTGTTCCCAAAGTTGAAATTGTATAAAAATTATTTACTTTCGGGTACTGAAAATTGACTACTTGTTTTTCGAAAACACCTTCATATAATGGATGATTAAATGCAATTTGAGTAATCTTTTTTTCTTGTTCTATCTTTTCTGAAATAGCACCCAATTGTAGCTTGTTTAAAAGAGAATTATAGGTTGAAATATCAATGTTTTCTGAAGGAATAATAAAAATAGAACCACCATTTTCTGAAAAAACTTGAAGGGCAGTACTCAGTGATTCGGGTATATTATCTAATTCGTTGAGAATTAGAAAATTTTGATTTGAAAATGCACTGTAATTCAAATTTTCTGTATTTTGCTGACTAAACAAAAACTCTTCCGAATTAAAAATTCGTTGTAAATAATCGGTTTTCCTATTATTTAAAACCAATACTTTAATTTTTTCTGGTGTATTAATGCTAAAATAAAGACTGTTGTCAAACACTAAATTTGGATCGTTAATTTCTATTTTTCCTTTAAAACCTTTGTTGTTGTCAATATCAAACGAAATTAATTGGCTAGTATTTTCAGACAAATCTATTGCTGTTTTTGCAACTAACACTTTATTATTATATAATGAAACTGGAATGGGTTCTGGATAATTTTCTGTAGAAGAGACTTTAACTACCAACTTTGTAGCTGCATTTTTTTTAATAATATATGCAGTGTCAATACTAGTGTTTTTAGGTTTTTTTGGAATTAATTGTATGGCTTCAACTTTTAAATCATTTTCGATATTTGGGAAATTTCCTTTTTGTTGAAAGTCTGAAATTAGAATCAATCTTTTTTCTGAAGCCGAATTGTTTTCAGAAAATAGTCTATTTGCTTTTAGTAAAACATCATTTAAAGTAAGTTGCTTTTGAGTATAATTCACCCCAAGAATATCATTTTTAAAATCTTGAATAGACACCTTGTTTTTAGCAATGTCATTGGTGAACCAACTAATTTTTTTAGATAAAACAGACTGTGAATATAACTGCTGAAGTGTTTGTTGTAGTAAAGGACCATTTTCATCTTTAAGTTGCATACTAAAAGAGTTATCAATATAAAGGACGGTTTCTTTTTCTGTATTTAATGCGGTTTTAGAAGCCGAAAAAGGTTGTGCAAAAGCCAAAATAATACAAGCCAATGCTAGTAATCTTGTTAATAAAGTCAGCCATTTTTTTAATTGCGAACTTTTTCGGGTTTGAATAGTCACTTTTTTTAGAAATGCAACGTTGGTAAAAGCTACTTTCTGAAATCGTCTAAGTTGAAAAAGATGAATGAAAATAGGAATAAGCAGTAAGAAAAGTGCGTAAAGAAGTTCAGGGTTTTTAAACTGCATTCCAATTAAGATTTTTCAAAGATAAATAAACTATTGTTTTGTGAAGCTTTATCATATTAAAAATTTTCAAAAACACCCAAACCAAATAATGCGAAGTCATATTTTACAGGATCTTCTGCGTCTAAGCTCCTAAGAGAGGTGTCTAATTCTGCCAATGCCTTTCCATCGTTTTGTTTTCGTTTAATAAGTCCTAATTTGCGAGAAACATTTCCAGTATGTACATCTAAAGGGCAGGAGAGTACCGATGGTGAAATGCTTTTCCAAAGTCCAAAATCTACGCCTGCAGTATCGTTTCGTACCATCCAACGTAAAAACATGTTGATGCGTTTGGCAGCAGAATTTTTTAAAGGATCGCTAATATGTTTTTCGGTTCGTTGTAAATGTGGCAAGCTAAAAAACTGTTTTTTAAACTCGTGAATGGAAGGTTGTATGGAGTTGTTTTTTATGTTTTTTAAAAATAAGTTTTCCATTCCTCCTTGCCGATTGTAAATATCTTGTAACGCAAACATAAAATAAGTTAGGTCAAACTCGTTAAAAGTACGATGTACAAATCCAGAAAGGTATTTATCGTCTTTGTTTGAAAAATTAGAAACAAAATCTAATGGAGAATTCCCCATAATTTCAACTAATTTTTTACCGTTTTTGATGATACTTTTTCGGTTTCCCCAAGCAATGATGGAAACTAAGAAAGCGATAATCTCAACATCTTCTTTTTTAACCCCTTGGTTTTGTAATTGATGCGGGATTTGAATGGGGTCGCTCTCAATAAAGCTAGGGTTGTTATAAAGTAAGACTTTAGAATCTAGGAATTCTTTTAATTCAGTTTGATTCATATTAAGAAATAATTTTTCCGTCCACCATTACCAATTTTCGATCTGCCATGTTTGCTAAATCGTTGTTATGAGTAACAATTATAAAAGTTTGTCCAAACTCATCTCTTAATTTAAAAAACAAATTATGAAGGTTTTCAGCACTTTCGGTATCTAAATTTCCACTGGGTTCGTCTGCTAATATAATTGATGGATTGTTTATTAAAGACCTCGCAACGGCAACTCTTTGTTGTTCACCTCCAGATAATTCGTTGGGTTTATGGTTTTCACGATGAGAAAGATTTAAAAACTTCAATAATTCTTTCGCTCGTTTTTCAGCTTCTGCTTTTGGAGTTTTTTTAATAAATGCAGGAATACAAATGTTTTCTAAAGCTGTAAACTCCGGAAGTAATTGATGAAACTGAAAAATAAATCCTAAATTTTCATTTCTGAATTTTGCTAACTGACTTCTATTTAAGGAAGCAATATCGGTATTGTTAATCTGAAGGGAGCTTTTATGTTCTTCATTTGAAAAGGTATCTAAAGTTCCTAATATTTGAAGCAATGTCGTTTTTCCAGTTCCAGAAGCACCAACTATCGATACAATTTCGCTTTTAGTAATTTGCAAATCTACTCCTTTTAAAACGTGAAGAGAATCGAAATATTTGTGAATGTTTTTTGCTTCAATCATAAGAATAATTATATCGTGAAAGTAGTATTTTAGGATTGATTAGGCAATTTAATTATTATGAATTCTTTTTAAACATATGCTTTATATTATTATAATCTAAGAAATAGGTAACTCGTAAGGAGACAGTGTGTTGTCCAGGCTGGTCAAATAGATTCTGTAAACTTTCTCCATAGTTAATTGATGAAAGATTATCTTGATTAAAAATCTGATTTCTATATAATAAGGTAGCTTCACTTCCGGGTGCAAATCGCCATCTAAAACTTAAATCGATATTCCAAATATTAAAGTTTCTGTTTGGGTCGTTTTCCGATGTGTCATAATTGGTAGGTGTTAACGATCCGTTTTCATTTAAAACGAAAAATAATTCATCACCGTAATCTGCAGTTCCCCAGAAATTTCTAAAACGCAAATCGATGGCTTTATAGGGATCAAAATTATAACTTGCCGTTAATGAATTTTCAAGATTTGCAATATTTCGTTGTCCGAAAAATATGTTGGTGCCATCGTAATCTATAAAACCGTTATTATGATTGGAAGCAAAATAATCTGTTCTCCATATCATTAAAAAATTATCTGAAAAACGGTAACGTGGATCAAAATTAAAACTAAAATTTTGCTGAGGATCATCGATGTAAGTCCTATAGCCTAAACCAACATCCAAGGCAAACTTTTTTCGATAATCTGAAGAAATCCATCCATCAATACCATAATTTGGAGCAAAAGTTACAAACCTACCATCTACTCGTGGTTCAAAATAATCTTCTCTTTTACTTCTTAAATTGGTGCCGCCACCAAAAGCAAATCTTTCAAGGGTTAGAAAAAACACATTTAAATTTATAGAGTTTTCAGTTTGTATGCCGGGTTTGTAAAGCCTTCTGTGCCTTGCAGATAGGTTGATTCTATATTTATTAAAAGTTTTAGTAGGTTCAAATATTTCATAGGAACCACCAACGACAAAATTATTAAAGTTATTTCTGAAGTTTAATCCTAAATCATTGATGTCTAGTGTTGTATTTGCAAAATCGTGCCCGACTCTGTACCTGAATTTCCCTTCCGTATTCGCAAAATCTAATTCAGATTGAAAACCAGATTTAAACCCTTCACCATAATTTACATTACTAAAAATTGCGTGACCAGATGCATTATAGCTGTTTTTTTTGTTGGAAATATCAAATACTCCAGCAGTAACATTGGCATCTCTAAATTCACTTCCATTTCTAATAACACTTGTGTTTACTAATGAAACAGAGGAGTTGCCATTAAATTGCTGGTCTAAAACAAACACGTTGTAATTTGTTAATGGCTCCATTAATACCTTGCGTTGCTCATCTGTATCTGTGTTAGTAATTTCTGCATAGGTTTTCTCAGTAATAGCATTTAAAATACCTATGCCCAAACCTTTTTTAGTTCTTCCAGAAACTTTAATGGCATTTAAAATATTTACGCTTGATGGATATTCTGTGATAACTTCTTTGTCTTCAACTTCACCTACACTTCCTGAAGTAGGGCCTCCAATTCTTCTTGAAAAGAAAATCCTTCCTTTATTAAAAAGTTCAACTCCTTCCGTAAAGAAAGCCCTGTTTTCTCCAAAAGTTTGCTCAAAAGGTCCAAGATTTAATCGAAAGAATTCCCCGAGGCTCTGCCTCGGTGGTCAAAAAGGAAAGT
>CAZIMW010000120.1:0-8406 GCA_964540425.1 uncultured Flavobacterium sp. | reverse complement strand
AATTAAAGAAGGGATTTCTAATTCAATTTTGATTAAAGTAAATCAAATTGGAACACTTTCAGAAACCATTGCAGCCGTAAATATGGCACATAATGCAGGTTATACAACGGTTATGTCACATCGTTCAGGTGAAACAGAAGACAATACCATTGCAGATTTGGCAGTAGCTTTAAACTGTGGTCAAATAAAAACAGGGTCTATGTCTCGTAGTGATCGCATGGCAAAATACAATCAATTACTTCGTATTGAAGAGCAATTAGGAAACGTTGCTTATTTTCCAGGATTAAATGCGTTTAAAATATAAAAGGTAACAACATATAGTTTTTTTCTAAAGCCCAAAATTCACCCGAATTTTGGGCTTTATATTGTTACAATTGTAACAATATGATACCATAATGTGTTGTATTTTTATAGGGTTAAAAAAATAATTTTTTATTAATTTAAATATTTTAATATGAGTACATTAAAAGACAAGTTGTTAGAGAAAATTGAAGGGCATAGACCAAGAACTGCCAGACTGATGAAAGAGTTTGGAGATGTGGTTATAGATCAAGTTAAAGTGTCACAAGTTATCGGGGGTATGAGGGGTATAAAAGGTCTTGTAACTGATATTTCATATTTAGATCCTGAGGAAGGAATAAGATACCGGGGTTATACACTTCCTGAAGTATTAGAAAAATTACCAAAACCAAAAGGAGCAGAAATGCCTTATGTGGAAGGTTTGTATCATTTACTATTAACAGGTGAAATCCCTACGGAAAAAGAAATAGATGCTTTAATATTAGATTTTAGTAATAGACGTTCTGTTCCAAAATATGTTTGGGATGTGATAGATGCTTTCCCAGAAGGAAGTCATCCAATGGCAATTTTGTCGGCTGCCGTAATGAGCCTACAAAGAGAGTCTCATTTCAGTATTCGTTATAAAAAAGGAATGAGTAAAATGGATTATTGGGATTCTACTTATGAAGATGCTACCAATTTATTGGCAAAAATGCCAATCATAGGTGCATATATTTATAATAAATTATACAAACCAGAAAACGGAAGTGTTTGTCCAGATCCAACTTTAGATTTAGGAGCAAACTTTGCGTTTATGATGGGGAAACCAAAACCTTATGATGATGTTTCTCGTATGTATTTCATTATTCATGCAGATCACGAAAGCGGAAATGTAAGTGCACATACAGGGCATTTAGTGGCAAGTTCGTTATCTGATGTTTATTATGCAACTTCAGCAATGATTAATGGTTTAGCTGGTCCATTACACGGATTGGCAAATCAAGAAGTACTACGTTGGTTACAAGGATTGAAAGAAAGAATGGGAGGGAAATTCCCAACGGAAGATGAACTTAAAAAATACGTTTGGGGAACTTTAAAAAGAGGACAAGTAATCCCTGGATACGGTCATGCAGTTTTAAGAAAAACAGATCCTAGATATACAGTTCAGAGAGAATTCTGTTTATCACATATGAAGGATGACGAATTGTTTAAATATGTAGATGCACTTTATAAAGTGGTTCCAGATATTTTAAGAGAACAAGGAAAAGCTAAAAACCCTTGGCCAAATGTAGATGCACAATCTGGAGTGGTACAATGGCATTATGGAATTAAAGAATTCGATTTCTATACCGTTTTATTCTCCATCGGAAGATCCTTCGGTGTACTCTCAAATATTATTTGGGATAGAGCTTTGGGATATTCATTAGAAAGACCAAAATCCATTACTACAGATATGTTAGAAGAAATGGTAGGAATTAAAAAATAAGATTAGTTAGTTCTTAAAAGAAATTTTTTAAATGTAATTACTAGTTGAAAATGGCGACTGTTACTTTTGTAATTGTCGCCATTTTAATGTTAAATCATATCCTAAAAACCCACGATTTTTCATAACTTAGCGACCGCTCAATAATTAACTTAAAAACACAAATTAAATGTCAAGAATAGCCACTATCGAAATAGACGGTAAAAAGTACGAATTCCCTGTAATTGAAGGAACTGAAAACGAATTAGCCATCGATATTAAAACACTCCGTGCAGTTACTGGAGGTGTTATTACTATCGATTCTGGTTATAAAAACACAGGTTCTTGTGAAAGTGCAATCACTTTTTTAAATGGAGAAGAAGGAATTCTTAGATATCGTGGTTATTCTATTGAAGAATTAGCTGAAAAAGCAGATTTTCTTGAAGTAGCTTATTTGTTGATTTTTGGAGAATTACCAACAAAAGAAGAGTTAGATAAATTTCATTCAGATATAAAAAGTCACGCGATTGTAGATGAAGATATAAAAAAGATTCTTGATGGGTTTCCAAAAGCAGCACATCCAATGGGAGTACTATCTTCATTAACTAGTGCTTTAGTTGCCTTTAATCCAACATCAGTTGATGTAGATTCAGAAGAAGAAATGTACAATGCTATTGTTCGTATACTAGGAAAATTCCCTGTACTTACTGCTTGGGCTTATCGTAAACAGGCTGGACTTCCTTTAGATTACGGAGATAATTCTTTGGGTTATGTGGAGAACTTTATGAAAATGATGTTTAAAAAACCTACAGAAGAATATGAATGTAATCCGGTTGTAGTGGATGCTTTGGATAAACTTTTAATCCTTCACGCAGATCACGAACAAAACTGTTCTACTTCAACAGTAAGAATTGTGGGCTCTTCGAATGCTGGGTTATTTGTTTCCCTTTCAGCAGGAATTAACGCACTTTGGGGACCGCTTCATGGAGGTGCTAACCAAGCAGTAATCGAAATGCTAGAGGGTATTAAAGCAGATGGTGGCGATACTGCAAAATATATGGCAAAAGCTAAAGATAAAAATGACCCATTCCGTCTAATGGGCTTTGGGCATAGAGTGTACAAGAACTTTGATCCAAGAGCAAAAATATTAAAAGTAGCTGCAAATGAAGTTTTAAATGAATTAGGTATTGATGACCCAATTTTAGAGATAGCAAAGGGGCTTGAAAAGGAAGCGTTAGAAGACAAATATTTTGTAGATCGAAAATTATACCCTAATGTAGATTTCTATTCAGGTATTATTTATCGAGCACTCGGAATACCAACAGATATGTTTACACCTATGTTTGCCTTAGGAAGATTGCCAGGTTGGATTGCACAATGGCGTGAAATGCGACTTCGTAAAGAACCTATTGGAAGACCAAGACAACTTTATATAGGTAAAACACTTAGATCCTATAAAGAAATTAATAAAAGATAATATTATTACTTGTAACGGGGTGACTTTAAGTCACCCCGTTACTGGTTTAAAACCCAAATTAGTGATAGGGTGATTCTAAGATATCCTATCATTTTAAAAATTCAAGCAATGAAAAACCCAATCAAAATAATTAAAAACAGGTCTGATATTGGGGCAGGAACTCGTGGTTCCGATATGGGAATTGATGCCATTGAAATTGCAGCTATCAATAACAAAAATGATTATTTTAATTTGTTTGAATTTATAGATGTTGGTACCGAAAACGAATCGATATATAACAAAGTAAATAACCCTTTTGGTAAACGAATTAATTTTGTTTTAAATCAATGTACTCGATTGTGTGAAGTTGTTAAAACAACATTAGAAAAAAATGAGTTTCCATTGGTGCTTTCTGGAGATCACTCTTCGGCTTTAGGAACCATTTCAGGAATTAAAGCCGCTTTTCCAAATAAAAGATTAGGTGTGGTTTGGATTGATGCACATGCAGATATTCATTCGCCTTATACCTCGCCTTCTGGGAATGTCCATGGAATGCCATTAGCAGCTGCCATAGCAGACGATAACTTAGATTGTCAAGTAAATCAAGTGACCGATGAAGTAAAAACCTGTTGGAATTCCATGAAAAATATTGGTGTAGCAGGAGCAAAAGTTTTAGCTGAAGATGTGATTTATTTTGGAGTTCGAGATACCGAGGAACCTGAAGACAAACAAATTGAAAAACTTGACATCAAGAATTATATGGTCGATGAAGTTCGTTATAGAGGCTTAGAAACCTGCGTTAATGAAGCTTTAGAAACACTTTTAAATTGCGATTATATTTACATATCTTTTGATGTAGATAGTATGGATTGCGATTTAATTTCTTTTGGTACTGGAACACCAGTTTCCAAAGGTTTTGATCAATTTGAAATTATTGAAATCATCAACCAAATCATCGCTTCAAACAAAGTTGCTTCCATCGAATTTGTGGAGGTAAATCCACTCCTAGATTTAAAAGGAAATAAAATGGCTGAAACTGCTTTTGAAGTATTGGATGCAGTGACTAAGAAATTAAAATAAATTTTGTTCTAATAGTAGTTTTTTAAGCAACCTGGCCTCTATGAGGTTTTAATACTTTTCTCGATGTATCCATATTTTTTTCATCAATTACCATATAGGCTATGGTGTACATTTCAGAAACTAAAGTGGTTTCAATTTCGTAAAAATGAAGTTTTTCTAGTTGAACATATTCTTTAAGATGAATACAATGATGTTCTGCAATTTTTAAAGAATTAGGTCCTCTAAAATCCCATATTAATTTTATTTTTCTATTCATATTTTTTATAGCTACTAAACGAAGATAGTATTTTTGAACTGATTATGAAAACACTACAAAAACAAATTACCAACACCTTACTAATGATTCGTCCTGCAGCTTTTCGAATGAATTCGGAAACAGCAGTGAATAATTATTTTCAGAAGGAATTAAATCTCGATGAATCTGAAATCATCAAAAAAGCACAACAAGAATTTGATGACCTTGTAACAAAACTCAGAAAAGTTGGTGTAACTGTTATCGTTGAAAATGATCAAATTGAGTACGATACTCCCGATTCGATTTTCCCGAATAATTGGGTGAGTTTTCACCAGAACGGTGATGTCGCATTGTATCCGATGTTTGCTGAAAATAGAAGGAGAGAACGTCGAGAAAGTGTGTTTACTAAATTGGAAAATGAAGGATTTCAGATCCATAATTTAATTGATTATTCTTCAGCTGAAGAAGAAGAAATTTATCTAGAAGGCACCGGAAGTATGGTGTTAGACAGAGTGAATAGAAAAGTGTATGCTGCTTTATCAACTAGAACCGATGAAGATTTAATTATCGAATTCTGTGAAGATTTTGAATATACTCCTGTAATCTTTAATGCCTTTCAAACCGTAGAAGGAAAACGACTTCCAATATATCACACCAATGTTTTAATGGCTATTGGAGAGTCAATTGCAGTAATTTGTTTAGATGCAATTGTGAGTAAATCTGATAAAAAAGAGATCATCCAAAACCTTAAACAAGACGGAAAGGAAATCCTAAAAATCACCGAAACTCAAATGCATCATTTTGCAGGAAATATGTTGCAAGTAAAAGGAGCTTTCGATATTAATTATATGGTGATGAGCACAACAGCTTTTAAAAGTTTGACCAAAGACCAAATTACTGCTATCGAAAAGAGTAGTAAGATTCTATATTCAGACTTAACAATCATTGAAACCTTAGGAGGCGGATCTGCTCGTTGTATGATGGCTGAGGTATTCTTACCTAGCGTATAACATACTTTGTGTAACTCTATGATTTCTCTGCGAATCTCTGTGAAATAGCTTTATATAAAACGTATATTTGTACTCAAAATTTTAAGGAATGACCCTTCAGGAAACATTAGAAATACAAATTAAAAAAGCTATAAAAAACTTGTATCAAGCCGATTTAGAAACTGTAGAATTTCAAGCAACTCGCAAAGAATTTGAAGGTGATATTACGGTTGTTGTTTTTCCGATGCTACGTGTAGTTAGAGGAAACCCTGTTCAGATAGGAGAGGCAATTGGAAATTATTTGGTGAAGAATGTAGAAGAAATCACCAAATTTAATGTGGTAAAAGGTTTTCTTAATTTGGTGATTAACGATTCGTATTTTCTTAACTTTTTTAATGAAGTGGGAGATTTTTCAGACTTCGGAAAAGTTTCAGGAGATAAAGAAACCATTATGGTAGAATACTCTTCACCCAATACGAACAAGCCTTTACATTTAGGTCATGTTCGAAATATTTTATTGGGCTATTCGGTTGCTGAAATTATAAAAGCTTCTGGAAAAAAGGCTTATAAAACTCAGATTATAAACGATCGTGGGATTCATATTTGTAAAAGTATGTTGGCTTGGAAACGCTTCGGAAATGGAGAAACTCCAGAATCTACAGGACTGAAAGGCGATAAGTTGGTAGGGAATTATTATGTAAAATTTGATCAAGAATATAAAAAAGAAATCGCTCAGTTAATTTCAGAAGGACTTTCAGAAAAAGAAGCAAAAACTCAAGCTCCATCTTTAATTGAAGCACAACAAATGCTGCTAAAATGGGAAGCAGGAGATGAAGAAACGGTTGCCCTTTGGAAGAAAATGAATAGTTGGGTGTATGCTGGTTTTGATATTACCTATGCTTCAATTGGAGTCGATTTTGACCAATTATATTACGAAAGCAACACCTACCTTTTAGGAAAAGATAATATTGAAGAAGGAATAAAAAATGGTGTTTTCTTTAAAAAAAAAGACGGGTCTGTTTGGTGTGATTTAACCGAAGACGGATTGGATGAAAAACTAGTGTTACGAAGCGATGGAACCGCTGTTTATATGACACAAGATATAGGAACAGCTATACAAAGAGCCAAAGATTTTCCGGAAGTAACGGGAATGATTTATACCGTTGGAAACGAGCAAGATTATCATTTCAAGGTATTGTTTTTAATCCTTAAAAAATTAGGTTACGAATGGGCAGAGCACCTATATCATTTAAGTTACGGAATGGTAGATTTACCTTCAGGAAAAATGAAAAGCCGTGAAGGAACAGTCGTTGATGCTGATGATTTAATTGCTGATATGGCTGCCACTGCTAAAAAAATCAGTGAAGATTTAGGTAAAATTGATGATTTTTCAGAAGAAGAAAAAAACAACCTTTATAACACGATAGGTTTAGGAGCATTAAAATATTATATCCTAAAAGTAGATCCTAAAAAACGGATTCTTTTCAACCCAGAAGAAAGTGTAGATTTTCAAGGAAATACAGGGTCGTTTATACAATATACCTATGCTAGAATTCAATCTATTTTACGGAAGGCTAGTTCGGATCCTCTCAGTGACCTAACGCAGTCGCTTAATATAGATGGGTCATTGAGCGTAGTTGAAATGCATCCAAAAGAAAAAGAACTAATAAAACAGCTTCAATTATTTCCTGATACCATTCAACAAGCAGCAGCAAATTACAGTCCTGCATTAATTGCAAACTATACCTATGAATTGGTAAAAGCATTTAATTCATTTTACCAAAATATTTCTATTTTTGGAGCCGATACGGAGGAAGAGAAAGTATTCAGAATTCAATTATCTAAAGCAGTTTCCGATATTATAAAAACCGCTTTTGGTTTGTTGGGAATTCAAGTTCCAGAACGGATGTAATACTATTTATGTTTTTTTGGATTAATAACTATTGTGAACTTAGTTATTGAACTCCTAATCTTGCAAAAAGGATAATGGAGATGACCATGATGATGTTAAAGTTACTCTTGCTTATTGGGGATTTTTAATTTCTTTATCAATGGCGATTATAGAATTAATTATTCTATATTTTTAATGTTTAACTCCTCTTCAATTTTAAGTATGGTTTGATCAAAGAGTGCCAATAAATCGTCATAACCATATAATAAAGTTTCAATGAGGAAGTATTTATTATCTACTATATTTTCAAATTTTCTATTTGTTAAAATAACCTTATTATCAAAATATGGAAGTTTACTCTTGCCAGGTGACTTTAATTTTTCTGAAAAACGTTGATCCATCTGTCGTAAAGATATTTCATTGTATAAAAAAGGCATTAGATTATTTTCAATATCTCTTGTCATCTCTTCTTCGTAATTATGTATCCGAATCATTATTTGAGGAATTTCATACAATAATGTTCTTAATGAATCGGAGGGTAAAATGGATATTTGTCCAGTGTTTAATGCCTCGTTTAGGGTTGATGCATTAAACTCGTAAAGGGGAGTTGAGATTAAACCGTATAGAAGACTATCCACTAATTTTTCGTCTTTTGTTGTGTAATTGGGGCTAATTAAATTTAGTAAAGATTGTGTTTCGTCTTGAAGTTCTTTAACTCTATTTATTTGGTGTTCGAGTTGTTTTTTATTCTTTTTTGTTTCTGCTAAAAGTCTTTTAGATAGGGATGTAGCGTCATTGTGTTTAATTCTTGAATTATTCCAATTATTAATACTTAATGCAATTAAAATACCTATAACAACGAGTATTATTTCACCAAATGCATAGCGCGTGTATTTTACTGCTTTGTTTTCTTTAGCGAGTTGTTTACGCCTTTTTCTGAAGAAGTTGATCATTAGTTATTTGATTTTAATTCTTTTTTTTACGCCGTCTTCCTTTCGGCTTAAAGTTGCGCGT
>CAZIMW010000119.1:0-8413 GCA_964540425.1 uncultured Flavobacterium sp. | reverse complement strand
AAAAGGATCCTTCATATAATTTAATAAAAAATATTGCTAGCGAATGTTTTATGCCATTTTCTTATGGAGGAGGAGTTCAGACAATAGAGCACATAAAAAAAATTATAACTTCTGGAGCTGAAAAAATAATTATAAATTCCGCTGCTCATTTAGACCCCGATTTAATTATGAGAGCGGCAAGTTATTTTGGAAGTTCGACTATTGTAGTATCAATAGATGTTAAAAAAGATTTTTTTGGAAAAAATAAGGTTTATATACATTCAGGAAAGAAAAATACAAAAATAGACCCTGTTACTTATGCAATAAAAATGGAGAAATTAGGAGCAGGAGAAATTATGTTAAACTCAATTGATAAAGATGGTACGATGAATGGTTATGATATTGAATTATTAGAATCTGTAAGTAAATCTGTGAGCATCCCAGTAATTGCAATGGGAGGAGCAGGAAAATTAGAACATTTTAGTGAAGCGTTGATTAAGGGAAAAGTTTCTGCTGTTTCTGCAGGAAGTTTTTTCATTTATCATGGAGTAAGAAAAGCGGTACTGATATCCTACCCAACTCAGAAAGAATTAGAGACAGTATACAAAATTAGATAAGAATGCCAAAAACACAAAAACATCAAATATGTAACCGTTGTATTATGGATGCAACCGACCCTCAAATTGTATTTGATGATATAGGAAACTGTAATCATTGTAATGAAGCTATTGAAAGAGCTAATGAAATATGGATGCCAAATGAGGAGGGGGAGAGAAAATTAATTGAAATTGTTAACAAAATTAAAAAAGAGGAAAAGAATAAACCCTATGATTGTATATTGGGTTTAAGTGGGGGTGTAGATAGTTCATAACTTGCTTATATAACTGTAAATTTAGGATTGCGACCATTAGTTGTTCATGTCGATTGTGGTTGGAATTCAGAAATAGCTGTTAAAAATATTGAAAATATTGTTAAAAAACTAGATTTAGAACTACATACTTTTGTTGTCAATTGGCAAGAAATGAAAGATATACAACTATCATATTTTAAAGCAAATATTGCGAATCAAGACATTCCACAGGATCATGCAATTTTTGCAGCACTCTATAGTTTTGCTGTTAAAAATAATATTAAATATGTATTTAATGGTAGTAATTTTGCTACCGAATGTATATTGCCAAAATCTTGGGGGTATAATAATATGGATGTAAAAAGTTTAAAAACGATTCATAAATCATTTGGGAAAAGACCTCTTAAAAAATACCCTATTATGACTTTTTTTAAACAATATTTTTATTTTCGATACGTAAGGAAAATGACAATTGTTAAGCCTTTAAATATGATGCCATATTATAAGGATGAAGCCATAGATGTCATGAAAGAAAAGTTAGATTGGAGATATTACGGAGGTAAACATCATGAATCTAGATTCACTAAGTTTTTTCAGGCCTACTATTTACCATCTAAATTTGGATATGATAAAAGAAGAGCTCATTTATCTAGTTTAATAATTTCTAATCAATTAACTAGAAAAGATGCGCTTATTGAAATTAAAACTGAGATATACCCAGATAATACTTACTTGGAAGATATGGAGTATGTAGCAAAAAAATTAGATGTTTCACTAGAAGAGTTTCAAAAAATATTAGCCGGACCAAATAAATCATATAGGGATTATGGAAATAACGAAAAATTGTTTGAAATAGGTTTTAAGATGAGAAGTAAGTTTAGATCTTTTAAGAGATAGGAAATGGCTCTTTATAAAAAAATAATTGATAATTACCAAAGTTATATTTTAGTTTTATTAATAATTTCTGGCCCTGTTAAGTCATTATTCAATTATTTTATTTCTAGTTTTAACATAACATTGTTTGTTTTTTTTGTAGCAAGTGTAGATATTGCCTTTGCCCTAGTAAAGAAAAAAACATATAAAAGTAACGCGTTATTTAGTCTTACTATTTTAGTTTCTTTGTTTATGTTAATGACAATTTCTTTATTTTACACTACCTCTTTAGTGTATTCTAAAGAAAAGACGCTTAAGTTTTTGCTAGTTATTTTTTGTTTTATTTATCCGTTTTTTGTAAAAAGTTTTAACTGGAGAGTCTTTTTAAAAATTACTTATTTATTTGTAATCCCTTTATCAATATTATTTATTTATTATAGACATTTTTATTGGTCAGCTACAAACTCATTAAACAGATCATATGAAGTTGGTTCTTTTCATGATTCGTTAGGCTCATATTTAGGTTTAGGCTATGTATTAGTTCTTGCGACTTTTGTTTTAGTAGAAAGAAAAAAATGGATCATTTTTTTTTTAGTGATTTTATTGCTTTTAGCATTAGGAGCTAGAGGACCATTGATATTTTGTTTATTAACCATCTTAATTGTTCATTTTAAATCAATACTAAACAAGACCTTAAATTTTAGGGTAAATGTGAGAAAAACCATTATGTTTTTTATAGTTTCTTTTTTATCAACGATATTAGTGGTAGTTAAGTTCAATTTTATTAAAGAAAACATATATAAACTTGGTTTTGATCGTTTTGTAAGTTTATTCTCATCAACAAGGGAGGACGCTTCTGCAAATGAAAGAATTAAATTAATGTCTTTCGCCTTTAAAGAGATATTTACAGACCCAATAATATTTTTGTTTGGTAGAGGAATTGGTAGTTTTGGTATAGAGTATTTTGGTAAAGATATAAAAGAAAATCCTCATAATATATTTTTAGAAACATGGTTTGAATTAGGAATATTAGGTTTTATTTTAATCACATTATTCTTGCTTTTTCCTTTTATCTTTAAAAGAAACACATTGTATTTATCATTTGTAATTTTTGCATTGTTAGAATGCCTTAAATCAAATAATTTAGCAGGGATATGGATTTTAGCACTGATTTATTCAGTTTATTTAAATGACCTAAAGTCTACCCACATTTAAATTCTTAATTTATGCTCGAGAAAAGATTTATTGGATTTTATTTATTTGCATTTATTCTACCGCTACCATTGCCGTTAATTTATTCAGCAATATTCATGGGTTTACTAATTATAAACGCCATATTATTAAGCAAGAGAAAAAACCTTAAAGTTTCCTATTGGGTTATCCTTTGTGGCTTTTTCGCCCTAATTGATTTGTCTAGAAGTATTTTATTTGATAATAGTTTTCTTGATGGGTTTGCAACCGTAAAAATAGTATTTCTAATAATTCCAATTCTTTTTCTAAGTATAGGAGATAGATTAGTTAATCAAAAAAAAAACATCCTTAGATTCTTCGTTTTTGGAACTACTATATATGTGTGTTATGCAATATGCTACTTGTTTTATTTTTATATAAAATATTCTAAATGGTATAGTTTTAGTTTTATGGATCATTATGTGATCTATGTGTTGTACAATTATTTGCCTGGGGCATTTCATCATACATACATTGGTTTATATCTGATTTTTGCAATTGTTGTGTTACTGAATGAAATGTTTAATGCTAAAAGTAGAAACAGAAAAGTTTTATTATTCGGTTTGACGGCTCTTTTATTTTTTAGCCAATTTTATATTGGGTCGAAAATGACAATGCTAATATCGTTCTTAGTAACTGGGTTTTTTGTAGTAAGAATAAAAATGAATAGAAAAAAATCAACTTTAATTTTGGGAGGGATCCTTTTAACAACAACATTTTTTTTTTTTTTGATTAAAGACTGGATATTATTAACAATTCGAAATAGTATAGAGTATAGATTAGAATATGCGAGAGAAGTTATTTTATTAATCAAGAACAATTTTTGGTTTGGAATAGGACTACAAAACATAAAAGAAAATTTTATTTTAATTAATGGAGAGTTGAAACCACTTATTCCACATAACCTATATTTGCATGACCTATTATCGAATGGTTTATTAGGTTTAGGACTTTTATTTTTTATTTTTTATTTTTTATTTTTTGAAGCAAAAAAAAACAAGAATTTTTTATTTTTTATTTTCATAACTACATGTCTTCTATTAGGCTTTACAGAAGATTTTTTGTATTTACAAAGAGGAGTTTTCTTTTTTCTTTTTTTTGCAACGTTATTCTTGACATCAAAAAAGAAAACTACGGTTTGAACGAATTATCATAGATAAAAAATTTATAAAGTTGGTACAATAGATAATATCATAAATGTTAATAAAAAGATGAAAAATAAAACATGCCATTTAACTTCTGCTCATAATAGAGATGATGTTCGAATATTTAGAAAAGAATGCTTGTCTCTTAAAAAGGCAGGTTTCAAAACGGACTTGATAGTTGCCGATGGATTAGGAGACGAAACCATTCAAGGAGTAAAGGTTTATGATGTGGGTAAATTAAAAGGCCTCCTAAATAGGTTTGTTAGAACCACATTTAAGATATATAAAAAAGCGTTAGTTGTAAATGCTGACATCTATCATTTTCATGACCCAGATTTACTATTAGTCGGTCTAATGCTTAAAAGACGTGGAAAAAAAATAATTTATGATGTTCATGAAGATGTTCCAAGGCAAGTTTTAAGTAAATTTTATATCCCTCTTATTTTGAGAAAACCCCTTTCTATTTTCATTGAAAAATTAGAAAATTTTGCTGTAAAAAGGTTTGATAGAATAGTTACAGCGACCCCATTTATTAAAAACCGATTTTTAGAAATTAAAAAAGAAACAATTGATATTAATAATTTTCCTATGCTTGAGGAGTTTTTAGAAAAAAAACAAGACTATAATCCTTTAAGTAAGCAAATATGTTACGTTGGTGCTCTATCTAAAGTTAGAGGGGTTGAAAGTATAATAAAGGCCATCACTAATATAGATATAACATTGGTTTTAGCAGGAAAATATCAACCTGAAAATTTAAAACAAGAGCTTATGCAAACCAAACCTTGGCTAGAATCAAAAGTGGATGATAGAGGCTTTGTAAGCCGAAAGGAGATTGGGAGGATTTTAAATCAATCCAATTTAGGCTTAGTAACCCTGCACCCAACTATTAGTTATCTAGATTCTTTGCCTATAAAAATGTTTGAATATATGGCTGCTGGTATTCCCTTTATAGCATCTAATTTTCCATATTGGCAAGAAATTGTACTTAAAAATAATTGCGGCATTTGTGTAGACCCTTTAAATATAAAGGAAATAGAAGAAGGAATCAATTATATTCTTAACAACCCTGTAATGGCTAAAAATATGGGAATTAACGGAAGAAAGGCTATAGAAAAGAAATATAACTGGAATATTGAAGAGAAAAAATTAATCGAGGTATATAATCATTTGTAATTAACCTATATTTTTTTAGAAGGCACATTATTCGCTAATTCAGCAACTTCTTTTTTGGTTAGGACTCTATTGCATATTTTTTAACTATCATAGGCTATAGGGTAAAAAACTTATTTTTTTCATCTTTTCAAACAAGTAAAATCACAACTTCTAAGAAGATGGTTTTGAAAAGCCCAGAAAATGACAATGAGTTTTAACCCCTTGCAATGAATAAAAGTCATATGGTACAACAATACAAATCAAAATTTATAATACTGACTAGTCCTAAATAACCGTTACAGGTTTATACAAAGATAATTTTAAATCTCCGAGAGTTGCAACTCTCGGAGATTTTTATTTTTATAGGTTTACATTTTTTTGTTGGTGCATTTGGTTTGGAGTGAGCATATTACAAGACCAATGTGGTCTGTATTGATTATAAACTTCAATACTTTCTTTTACTAATGTTTTCATGGTTTTTAAATCTAAATTTCGAGTGTTAAATAAAAACTCTTGTTTGAGTATACCATTGATTCGTTCAGCGACAGCATTTTGATATGGATCATATGATTCAGTCATACTGCATTGCAGGTTGTTTTTACAAATTACTTTTTGATACTCACTAGAACAATATTGTAATCCTCTGTCTGAATGATGAATTATTTTTTTGATTTGGGTAATCTCGTTTTTTAATTGCCATTTTTAATACTTCCTGATGTTTCTAAACTATTGATACATTATACCCTTTAATTTTCTTTGAATAGGCACCTGTTATCAAGGCTAAATACATTGGATTATTGCGATGTCCTACATAAGTTATATCAGCAACCAAACCTGTTCTGGATGAATAATTTCTAAATACTCGATACGGTTTTTATGCTTACGGAACCGATGGTGTGAGTTGGTTGTTATATGATAGCTCCGCTTAGGTTTAATCAACATGTGATTGGCTTTTAAGATTTTAAATAATATATATCTACCAACTCCCAGAACTTCTAATTTTACTTGAAGTAAATAATACAACTTTCGTGTTCCTAACCTTGGCAGTTGCTTTACGTTTTTTAACCCGTAGAATAGAACGGTAATAGACTTGTCTGCTTACCCCAAGTAATTTACAGGAAGAACTAATACTTTTCCCGTACTGCTCTTTTGATAAATCAATTACTCGGGTTTGGAGTTTTTTCTTATTGGAATGTTATACTCTTTTTCTGCCAAATCAATCATCATATCAAACAGAATTGCTTTGCTATCTGATTGCTCGACTTGTTTCTCTAAAAATGATTTTTGCGTTTTTAATAATTGAACCTCTTGCTCTAATTCTAGTAGTTTTTGTTCCGGTGATTTTGGCATATTTGATGGCATTTGATTTTCCCAATCAAAGGTGCCATATTTTCTAAGCCAATTTACAACAGTACTCCTAGTTTGAATACCATACTTTTTTGCAGCTTGAGTAGTAGAGATTTCACCCTGTTCAATGGATTGAACAATTTGAAGTTTTAAACTTAAACTGTAATCTTTTTGAGTCCGTTTTACATAAGATGTTTTCATTACACTGGTTTTTTTGTGTAACGCTATTTTAGGACGAGACATACATTTAATAAGTAAAAACAATATAATTAATAATTATTATTTTATTTTTGCGGAATATTTTTTTGTTTTGAGTAAAAAGTCAGTTTGGATTATTAATCAGTATATAACAACTCCAGAAATTAATGGAGACACACATAGGCATTATAACATTGCTAAATATTTAAAGGAACAAGACTATGATATTACGTTAATAACATCGTCATATTCTCATATCCCAAATCGAGAATATAAATTTAAGGGCTATTTCAAGATTCTCAATACAGATATAAGAACCTTAATGATAAAAGGGAGCAAATACAAAAGCTCACAAGGGCTAATGCGAGTTTTAAGTTGGTTTGTGTTTATGTTTTTATTGTTGTTTATTCCTTTCAAAAAAATACCAAAACCAGATGTAATAATTGTCTCATCCAATTCTCTTTTACCAATTCTAAATGTCATTTTCTACTTTAAAAGAAAATTTAAAGGAGTTAAATTTATTTTAGAAATTAGAGACATTTGGCCATTAACTCTAATTGAATTAGGTGGTTTTAGTAAAAGAAATCCATTAATCATGTTCTTGGCTTGGGTAGAAAGAATTGGGTATAAGAATGCAGATCACATAATATCATTGTTAAAAGATACAGATACACACATTAAATCAATTTTAAAAAAGAAATCATTTAATTATACCTGGATATCAAATGGGTATAAAGTAGAGTCAGATCACTATTACAAACAACTACCAAATCAACTGTTAAGCAAAATATCTACAAATAAATTTATAGTAGGCTACGCAGGCTCTTTGGGGAAAGCAAATAATATGAAATATGTAATAGAATCTGTTAAGAAACTTAAAAAACAAAACGTAGTTCTCTGTTTGTTAGGAGAAGGGAATGAAAAAGAGGAGTTGGAAATAATTTCAAAAGGAGCAGATAATATTTTTTTCTTTGGAGCAATTCCAAAGAATCAAGTTCACTCTTTTCTTAAAAAATGTGATGTTCTTTTTTTAAGTGTTAGGAACCTTGAACTGTATAGGTTTGGTATCTCAATGAATAAAACATTCGATTATATGTATGCGAAAAAGCCTATTATATTGGCAGCACCGGTTAAAAATAGCGTTATTGAATTATCAAATGTAGGTATCGTTGTTGCTACTGAAAGCAGTAAAGAAATTTATAATGGAATTTTAAAAATTAAAGAGTTGGATAACCAAAAAAGAGATTTAATGGGCGAAAAAGGAAAAAAGTATTTATTAAATCATCTTACCTATAAAAAACTTACACAAAAATTCATTACAGTTATTGAATCAGCATGATTAAAAAAAATGAATTTTCATCACAAAATTTCATTATAATACTTATAATATCTTTACTATTAATTGAGATTTTTGCTACAATTCAATTAGAGGTTTTTGACCAACCCCATACTAGGGTTGTTGGATACTTTAAACTTGTATTTCAATTAATTTTACTTTATTTCTGTTTCTATTATTTTACTTTAGTATGAAATGTTCTGGTTTATAATGATTACTCATCGCTTCTCATTTCACTACGTTGGGCGTAGTAATAAATATCAATATTTATTCCTATTACAGAATTGTCCAAATTCTTTAAAT
>CAZIMW010000118.1:0-8442 GCA_964540425.1 uncultured Flavobacterium sp. | reverse complement strand
CTAAATTTTCTAAACTATGTGAAGAACATGGTATTAAATTTATTGGTGCTTCTGCAGATATGATTAATAAAATGGGAGATAAAGCTTCGGCAAAATCTACTATGAAAGAAGCTGGCGTACCTTGTGTTCCAGGATCTGAAGGCATTATTCCAGATTTTAAAACCTGTATTAAGGTAGCTAAAGAAACCGGTTACCCAGTAATGCTAAAAGCAAGTGCTGGTGGTGGTGGAAAAGGAATGAGAGCTGTTTGGAAAGAAGAAGATTTACAAAATGCTTGGGATTCTGCTAGACAAGAAAGTAAAGCAGCCTTCGGAAATGACGATATGTATATTGAGAAATTAATTGAAGAACCTCGACATATAGAAATTCAAATAATTGGAGATAGCAATGGTAACGCCTGTCATTTAAGCGAAAGAGATTGCTCCGTACAAAGAAGACACCAAAAACTTACTGAAGAAACTCCAAGTCCGTTTATGACCGACAAATTGCGAAAAGCAATGGGAGATGCAGCAGTAAAAGCTTCGGAATATATAAAATACGAAGGTGCAGGAACAGTAGAGTTTTTAGTAGATAAGCACCGTAATTTCTTTTTTATGGAAATGAACACTCGTATTCAAGTAGAGCATCCAATTACAGAACAAGTAATTATCGACTTCGACTTAATAAAAGAACAAATAAAAGTTGCGGCAGGAATTCCAATTATTGGAATTAACTACACACCAAAATTACACTCTATAGAATGTCGTATCAATGCGGAAGATCCTTATAATGGTTTTCGTCCTTCTCCAGGAAAAATTACCGAGTTTCATTCACCTGGGGGTCACGGAGTACGATTAGATACACACGTTTACGCAGGTTATACCATACCTCCAAATTACGACTCAATGATTGCTAAGTTAATTACAACAGCACAAACCAGAGAAGAAGCCATTAGTAAAATGAAACGTGCTTTGGACGAATTTGTGGTGGAAGGTGTAAAAACAACCATTCCGTTTCATTTACAATTAATGAGTGACCCACGATATGTATCAGGTGATTATACCACCGCTTTTATGGATGACTTTGTGATGAACGAACCTGAAGAGGAAGAAGAATAAATTTAAGAACTTTTATTATTAGTGATAAGATGATTTAAAATCATCTTATCACTTTTTTATTTTATAAAGTTTAGTTACTTTCATATCAATGAAACGCATCTCCAAATTCCTCTTAAAAACTCTTCTTTGGTTCATAGCTACAAGTGTTATATGGGTGGTCATTTATAAATATGTACCCGTTCCTTTTACACCGTTGATGGCAATTCGCTCTATTAATGGAGATAAAAAATACAGCACCAAACACCAATGGAAACCTATTGATGAAATTTCAAAAAATCTACAATTAGCAGTAATTTGTTCTGAAGATCAAATTTTTTTAACCCATAATGGTTTTGATGTAAAAGCATTAAAAAAAGCCTATTTTGAAAATCAAGAAGGCAAACGTATTCGTGGTGGAAGCACTATTTCACAACAAACTGCCAAGAATGTTTTTTTATGGCAAGGAAGAACATGGCTTCGAAAAGGATTGGAAGTCTGGTTTACTTTTTTAATTGAAACACTGTGGAGTAAAGAACGTATTTTAGAAGTCTATTTAAATAGTATTGAAATGGGAAATGGAATATTTGGAGCCGAAGCCGCTGCAAACTATTGGTATAATACTTCAGCAAAAAAACTTAGTAAAGATCAAGCAGCTGGGATTGCGGCAATTTTACCTAACCCTTTAAAATATTCTGCGAACCCAAGTTCAAGATTTATCAATTCTAGAAAATCTTGGATTAAAAGGCAGATGCAAAATTTTGGAGAGTTTAATTTTAAAAATAAGTAAAAACCTAAACTACTTAAACCATATCCTTCGGGAACTGTTTAAACTTACGCGTATCTTCCTTAGTCAACACCTTAAAATCTTCCGTTTTATCCAAACTAGAAATAGCTGAAATTAAAGATTCTGGTAAACCGCGAAGCTTTCGCGTTTTTAAATCTATCCAACCTCCCATCATGATACAACGCGCTAAATTCTTACCTTCAGAATTGTAAAAATTATGTTGAAATTCAAAATACATCCCACCTTCAGAAAGTCCTTTTAATTCTAACGAAACCCGAATTGGTTTTCCTGGAAATATTTCCTTAAAATAAAACATGTGTTCGTAAAAAACTACAGGTCCAATGTTGTTTTTAATCATTTCTATTTGCCCAAAACCATTCTCCATAAAATAACTAAGGCGGGTATGACTCATATAGTTTATATAACTACTATTTGCCAAATGACGATTTGCATCAAGGTCGTTCCAACGGACTTCAAAATCTTTTAAATACATATTTATTTTTTTTCAAAAGTAATTTACTTTTTGAAATATGCCTCATTATTTCTTACTTTACTCAAAAATATATATGCCCATTATAAAAAGTGATTACAGACCTTCTTTTATTTTTAAAAACGGACATATTTCCACTGTTTACTCTTCAAAAATTAGAAAAACTCCAGCTTTACTTCAGCAAAGAGAACGCATCAATTTATCTGACGGAGATTTTTTAGATTTAGACTGGTCATATTCTGAAATCATTACCAACAAGCTGGTTATCTTACTTCATGGTTTGGAAGGAAATGCACAACGTACCTACATAAAAGGTATGGGTAATCAGCTTCAAAAAAACGGTTTGGACATAGCTGCTATGAATTTTAGAGGTTGTAGCGGCGAGGATAATTTGACATATCAATCCTATCATTCTGGAAAAACGGAAGATTTGGAAGCGGTGATTAATCACATTCTAGAAAAAGACACATACCAAGAGATTGCCTTAGTAGGTTTTAGTTTAGGTGCCAATTTATTACTGAAATATTTAGGGGAACGAGAAACCATTCCTTCAGAAATAAAAAAAGGAGTTGCCATTTCAGTCCCTACAAGTTTACGAGGCTCCTTAGAAAGTTTAATTAAACCTGAAAATTGGTTATACAGCAAAGCATTTTTGATCAACCTTCGGAAAAAATACGAACGTAAAATGAAACAACATCCCGATAAGATGAATGTTTCAGATTTAAATAAAATTAAAACTTTGAAGGATTTCGACGATGTTTATACTTCAAAAGCTCACGGATTTAAAGACGCTTACGATTATTACGAGAAGAATAGTAGCAATCAATTTATCCCTAATATTAGAATACCTGTTTTGATATTAAATTCAAAAAATGACAGTTTCCTTTCCGAAGATTGTTATCCATATCAAGCAGCAGAAAACTCCAAAAATATTTATTTAGAAACACCTTTGTATGGAGGACACGTTGGTTTTTATCAAACAAATGAGGTATATTACAGCGAAAAACGAACCCTAGAATTTTTAAAATAATTATGGAAGCACAAGAACAATTTTTAATTAGTTTAGGATATTTAGTGTTTATGCTATTGGTGTCTGTTCTTTTTGTGAAATTTCCTCCTAAAAAAATCAATCACTTTTACGGCTATCGTACCAGACGCTCTATGGCAAACCAAGAAATTTGGAAAGCTGCTAATGATTATTCTGCAAAAATGATGGTAAAAATTACATTGTTAAGTTTAATTTTTCCACCGATACTTTATTTTATATATCCCGAATACAACTTTTTAACAACCATCATAATTCATACAATACTGCTACTTTCTACGCTTTATTTTACCGAAAAACATTTGAATTCAAATTTTAGTAAGGATGGAAATCCAAAACAATCCTAATTTCGGTACTCCCGCACTATTTTAGTACCTTTGCAATCCTAAAATATTTGGAATATGATTCAGTCAATGACAGGCTACGGAAAGTCTCTTTTACAATTGCCAAGCAAAAAAATTACAGTCGAAATAAAATCGCTTAACAGTAAGAATCTAGACATCAATACGCGTGTACCTTCTTCTTATCGAGTTAAGGAATTGGAAATGCGTAAAATGATTTCAAAATCCTTGATTCGTGGAAAGGTTGATTTTAATCTTTTTGTTGAAATTACTGGCGAAGAAACCACTTCAAAAGTAAATAATAGCGTCGTGCAACAATATATGAATCAGTTGTCAACGATTGTAGATGCTAATCAAACGGAGTTGTTAAAAATAGCAATGCGGATGCCAGATACTATGAAAACCGAACGTGAGGAAATTGAAGAAGACGAATTTAAAAGTATTACTGAAGCAGTAAATGAAGCCTTAATCGCCATTAACATTTACCGTAGCGATGAAGGAAAAGTATTGGCAGACGATTTTAAAATGCGTTCAAAAACCATCTCAGAATTATTAGAAAAAGTAATCGAAATAGATAGCGATCGCATAGACATTGTAAAAGATAGACTTCGAAAAGCAGTAGAAGATTTAAAAGAAGCCGTAGATGAAAACCGTTTTGAACAAGAATTGATTTACTACCTAGAAAAATACGATATCACTGAAGAAAAAGTACGTTTAAAAAACCATTTAAATTACTTTAATGAGGCTATAAATTCTGACGATTCCAACGGGAAAAAACTAGGTTTTATCTGTCAAGAAATTGGTCGTGAAATCAACACTATTGGATCCAAATCTAATCACGCACCAATGCAACAATTGGTGGTTCAGATGAAAGATGAATTGGAAAAAATTAAAGAACAAGCTTTAAACGTATTGTAATGAAACGAGCATGTTAAAATTTTTTACACCTAAGGAAATGACTAATAGCGAACTGCAAGTGACAGAATTATCAAATATTATAGACACATGAAAGGAGGAAAATTAATTGTTTTTTCGGCACCCTCAGGAAGTGGAAAAACTACCATTGTACGGTATTTATTAAAGCAAGAAGAGTTGAATTTAGATTTTTCTATTTCGGCAACTTCTCGCGAACCTAGAGGCAAAGAAATCCACGGAACCGATTATTATTTTATAAACTTAAAAGAGTTTAAGCAACATATTAAAGGCAATGATTTTTTAGAATGGGAAGAAGTCTATCGTGATAATTTTTACGGAACCTTAAAAACCGAAATCGAACGTATTTGGGCAAAAGGCAAAAATGTAATATTTGATATTGACGTGGTTGGTGGACTTAGGATTAAAAAGAAATATCCCAAAGAGACTTTGGCTGTTTTTGTAAAACCTCCAAGCGTAGATGAACTTAAAATAAGATTAAAAAAACGCAAAACCGAAAGTGAAGAGAAAATTAATATGCGAATAGCAAAAGCTTCCGTAGAGCTGGCTACTGCACCGCAGTTCGATTATATTATCGAAAATAAAGTATTGGAAACTGCACTACAAGAATCTAAAGAATTGGTTTTAAATTTTATTAAAAAGTAAATGCAAAAAAAGGTAGGATTGTTTTTCGGAACTTTTAATCCCATTCACGTGGGGCATCTTATTATTGCCAATCATTTAGCAGAACATTCCGATTTAGAAGAGATTTGGTTAGTCGTAACACCTCACAATCCACATAAAAAAAAGAAAACTTTGCTTGATGATCTTCATCGTTTAGCCATGGTGCGTATTGCTATTGAAGAGTATCCAAAACTACAAGCAAGCAATATAGAATTCGATTTACCTCAACCTAATTATACGGTAAAAACGTTAGCGGTTTTAGAGGAAAAACATCCTGAGAAAGAATTTTGTTTAATTATGGGCGAAGACAATTTAAAAAGCCTTCATAAATGGAAGAATTATGAGGTTATTTTGGAACGATTTGCTATTTATGTTTATCCTAGAGTTTTAAAAACATCCCCCTTAATCCCCCTTCAAAAGGGGGAACTTGCTAAGAATAATATTAGTAAAGATGATAATTTAGCACTTAAAAATGGCAAAGAGATTACAAAAGTAAATGCTCCCATAGTAGAAATATCTTCTACTTTTATTAGAAAAAATATTGCTTCAGGAATTAATATTCGTCCAATGTTACCTAATAATGTTTGGGAGTATTTAGATGAAATGAATTTTTATAAATAGTAAATCTAGCTTAAATATTACTCTTTTACTACCTTCTTTACCAATACACCTTGATTAGTTTTAATGTGTAATAAATACATACCAGATTTTAAGTTATATAAGTTTATTTGGTTGTTTAAAATCTGTGTAGTATGCCACACTTTTTTACCTACCATATCGTAAATACTTATAGCTTGTATGGGGAGGTTGCTATTATGTAATGTAACCAGACCTTTTGTTGGGTTAGGAGCAAGCAATATATTTTGTAACCTGTTTTCTTCTACTCCCAAAAAAGTCTGATTTTTATACCATGCAACGGTAAAATCTGCTATAGATGCTGTTACTACATCTAAATAACCATCACCATCAAAATCTGCTACAGCTACCGTTTTGGGTAAATATTGGTCTAAGGCAATAATTTGTTGTTCTCCAAAATTACCAAAACCATCATTTTTTTGCCAAGCAATTTTACTGTCTGCACCAGACACATATACTAGGTCTATATTACCATCATTATCTATATCTGCACTAATTACTTGATAAGGCGCATCTACATTGGTAGTAATTATTTGTTTGGTGCCAAAAGTACCTAGACCATCAGTGTTTTTAAACCATGCTATGGTGTCTCCTCCAAACTCAACGGTTATTATATCATTATCATTATCACCATCTAAATCGTCTGCTGTTACCCATATTGGTCCTAAAAGATTATTTGTAATGATTAATTCTGTTCCAAAACTACCTATACCAACTAAGTTTTCATGCCAAGATGGTGAAGTATAATCACTTGAAACATTGCTTAATACATCTAAGTCTTCATCACCATCAATATCTACAAGGAAGGCTGTACGCAAAGGTGATGCTAAAGAAGTTATAATATTTTTACTCCCAAAGCTACCTAGCCCATCTAGATTTTGATACCATGCGATAGTATTATCTAATGTTGAGGGACAAATAAGGTCTAAATCCCCATCATTATCTATGTCACCAGCAATTAACATTAATGGTTGATTAGAGGAGTTATCTATTATTATTTTATCACTAAAGGTACCTTGACCATCAATATTTTTAAACCAAACTACTAAATCATCGAACAAAGCTGTGGTAATAATGTCTAAATCCCCATCATTATCTATATCTGCTGTAGCTGCAAACCTGTATTCATTTTCTAATTCTGTAATTACTTGTTTAGCACCAAAATTACCTAAACCGTCTAGATTTTGATACCACTCTAAAGATTTATTACCTATTGATGCAACTATTATATCTATAAACCCATCGCCGTTAAGGTCTGCTGCGTGAACATATCTTGCACCAATGGCATTTGTTGCTACTATATTTGCATTGCCAAATTGTGCAAAACTAGCAAAAGTAAAAAACAAAAATATAGAACTAATTATTATATGCTTCATTATTTATTAATTATAAAACCACAGCTAATTTATGTTAGCTGTGGTTAAAAGTACAAATTATTAATTATTATTTTTTAAAATAAGGTTTTCATTGGTTTCGCCACCATTATAATTTTTAATTACGTTATAAAGTCCTGGTTGCAAATTATTTATATACTCTGGGTCGTTTGCAGTTGCAGAGTCTTGTTGAGTAATTGTAACGTTGGCATTTAAAATATTATCGTTAAACTTTATTATAGTTCCGCCTATAACTGGTGGACTGTTATAATTATTATAACATTTTTCTGGAATAGGGAAAACACTATTTCCATTAAATTCATGTTTTAAATAAATAGCAGAATGATTAGGGTGTATTATACTGCTGTAATTAGTTTCGTCATTGTCTATATAAAGCAAAATATTATTAAGGTTGTAATCAAAAATTTCTCCATAAGGTGCAGGTTGGGGGTATTCTCCATCACATTCCACAAAAACATATTTAAAACCTGGCTGAAACAGTGGTAGCTCCCATGGTTCAGGATAAGGATAATATGCTGGGTAATTTCCTCTGTAGGGCTCGTATAACGATACAACATCAGTTTTTATTGTTTCAAAAATAGTATGATCTTCTATATACTCTCTCATTCTAACTCCTTGTCCAGGGGAAAATATACGATCTTCACAAGGGCTGGCATTTAGCATTATATTTCTTACATCATCAGATGACATATCATATTCCTCATTAATACAATCCTTTCCAGGGCCAAAATAAAAACAACCTTCAGTATTCACATATTTAAATGGTTGGAACATATCGAGTGCTTCTTCTATGCTATGCCCTTCGTCTAATAGTTCTTGTAAATGTTCTCTATAAAAATCGGGTACAGCATTGGTATCATATACTCTATCGCCTCGACAGTTTGCATTATAATCAGGATCGTTTAAAACCCTTGTTGTATGCTCACAACCAACACAAGGATAATTGCTTGAACCAGTATTAGCGTCAGCAGTCCACCCAATATTAGTGTGATTTAATCCAAAAATATGTCCTAATTCATGATAGAGGATTGGCTTTGTAAGTTTATTGATAGACACTAACACTTTATTAATGGGTGAAGC
>CAZIMW010000117.1:0-8695 GCA_964540425.1 uncultured Flavobacterium sp. | reverse complement strand
TCTTAAAAAGATAAAACCTGAAGATGGTTTTATCGATTATGAATTACCTATCGAAAAGGGGTTTAATATTATTGGGGAGGCAACTTCTACTCATCTAAAAAATATTTTAAAATCTTCTCCAAATAGTGATGCCGATCATCGATTACTAATTAATACTTCTTTAGGAACTGATATGCTGTCTATCATTACCAAAGGAAAAACACCTAATAATAGTTACTTGCAAAGCTTGAAAATCAACCTTTTCGCCTACAACTACTTCCAAACTTCTGGTTTTTATACGGTTGCTCCATTGAATTTTATTTTTGAGTATGATGCCATGGGTTTTGCAGCAACCATTCAAACAATAGTGCATGTTGATAATATTACCTTTTTTGGATTTCAAAAAGAAGATTTTTTAGTAAAGGGCCATGTAAGACTAAATCCCACATTTAATTTGCCTGAAATTGAACTTACAGGAATGAAAACCTTTAGTAAAAATGGATTATTATCTCATATTCCGGCAATTAAATTAACCGACTTAGGAATTAAAATTGGTTCATTTCCTGATAAAGAAAAAAATGGAGGGTACTCTTTAAATTTTGATTTTATTGGAAAAGTAAGTTGGGGAAGTGATAAATACGATGTTATTTTCCCGAAAAATGATAAAGGGAATTACCGTTTGGAGTTTAACGATATAGCATTGAGTAAGTTCTACCCTAATTTCAATAGCCAATTACTGAATGATTTATTTAAAGATACTCATTTGAGTAATGTATTTTTATCTAATACATATTTTGATGCAAAACTCCCTTTTAATGGCGCTTTAATTGACATTACTGGATTTAAAACTGGAAATGATAAGGAATATAGTCTGGCTTTCAACTTCCCTAACCTTAATGTTAAAAATTTATTAACTCACGAAGCAGGGTTTTCTTTTCCGGATATTAGTTTGCCTCATAATGTAATTGCTTTTTACATTCCTGAAGTTAATTTATCAAGTGGTTCAGGAGCTTCAAAAACATATAAGATTCCTTCTCTAACAAGTATTCCTAGTCTAAAATTCCAATCCTTTTTTAAAGATGGAAAAGGAAGCAATTTTCCAAAAGATGGATTTGAATTAAGTTATGGATTAAGTTTTGAGCATTTTGATTTAAACCTAGGTCAGTTATTTGGAAATCAATTTCCTAACTTAGAAATAAAGCAATACTTGAGTAATATAAAGCTTAGAGAATTAAATATTACTACTAAAACAATTACTTGTAAATTCCCAATTGCAAAAGGAGTAAATGTAGATTTAATAGCATTTAAGATGCCAGGTTCTCCCAAATTAAATCTTATTTTTCAATTGGAAGAATTTAAGTTTTCCGACTATATTGGAGGGATTTCGGGTACACCTCTGACAGATATCAGTTTAATTAAAAACTTAAAATTCATTGGTATTCCTTCTTTTATAACTGGCAGTTCGATGGCAGGAGAAGAAAAGGCGGAAAAAGTATCTTTTAAATGGTCAGACTTACCTGATGCTATTAAATTTTCCTTTCCTGAATATGCTGGAGGCACAAATGGGTCGTTGGACTTTGCTGTAGGCTTTAACTTTTCTGCACCAACCCCCTCTTTTTCTGGGGATTTAAAAGCATTTTTTGAGGCTATTGGAAATCCGAAATTGCCTGCGTTTAAAGGAAAAATTAACCCTAAATTCTTATTCCAAAACTGGGGAAGTTGGAACACATCTGCTTCTTCATCAAACCCTCCAGCAAAAAATAATCCTCAGGTTCAAGATTCACCTCAATTTAGAGATGATTTTATATTTAGTGAAATCCCCATACCTGAGTTTTCTGCCGGAAATTTTAAATTAAAAGATCCGACTTTAAGTATTGATGGGTTAAAATTTGATTTTCCATTAACCATTAATAATTCTGGTCATATCGAAAAATCGGGTAAGAAATTTTTAACCGTTGGAGAATGGGCTGCTCTTATTACTGCCGATATTGAATTAGAAATGTCTGATGATAAAAAAATAAATTTACACGACACTAGAATTCTATTAGACAAACAAAATAAAGTGCTAAGATTTAAAACAATAGTATCACAAGATAGTTTGGTTTATGAAAAAGATGATGAAGGGAAAAAGAAATTAAAGGAAACTGTTCCAACAACTTTGTTTTCTGCAGAAAACATGAGCATTACAAAAATTGGTTTTGATGCTTTGTACAATTATGAATCTAAAAATGCTTTTGGAAACATAAATGGGAGTTTGTTTTTAACCTTGAAAGGAGATAAAAAACATTTCAATTTTGATGCTAAATTGCACTATAATAACCAAGAAAAAACATTTACACCATTGTTTCATATTTTCAGTAATGATGGAATTGATTTTTCGGATTTCAACAACCTTGATTTACCAAGCCCCTTACCTCAAATCAATCACCTGAAAATATATGACTTAGAAATAGCTGAGAATTACTTCTTTCTTGGGTTTTCTCCAGAAAATACCATTGAACAAAATCTTGATTCTTCCGATTACATTATTGCTTTTAAAGCTAAAGGGCAATCTAAATACAATTTTGGAGCAAGAACTTCTCATTTAATCACTACACTCCTACAAGATGCTCCAAACATTATCAGAACAGATAATTTTAGTAATGAAAAATTCATTTTTATTCCTGTAGGAAATGACATTAAAGATATTTCCTTGGAAGGTTACCCAGATAAAATCATCCAACATTTCAATCCTTCAGGCTTACCAAAAATTGATTTATCAGCAGGGAAAACAGCACAAGCTAATTATACGGGAGATATAGATATTAGCGACTTTAAGTTGAGTTTAAACCAAGTTCCTGTTGGATTTAAAATAAGTAGTACAAGCTCTGGAAATAACAATGCGGTACAAGATGGAATGGAAATTAAAATGGTACTACCCAATTTTACTTTTGAAGGGATAGATTTTAAATCCGACACCATGATTTTAGCAAAAGAGGCTGGAAGATGGAATACTACAATGCATACGCAAATAAGTTTTGACTATGAAGGTAATGAAATGACTTTTAAAGTCGATGCAGAGCCCTTCAAAACAGACACAGCAAAAGGGATTCATTTTTCTACCACCAACAATATGGAGTTTCAATTACCGGAGGCAATGAATTATGCTACCTACGATAGTGTAATGGCAACAGGAACAATTGAACGAATACACGAGGTAACAAGCATATCCCTTTCGGGAGATTTACATTTAGGAAGTAAAACCTATAGAACAACTGCAGAATTATTAAAAAAAGACGGAAAATTTAAAGACATTGTTTTTAAAATAACAGGAGATGCTATTGAATTAGCAGACATTCCTGAATTAAACAAATTACCTGATGCTGATAAAATTAGTATTAAAGACCCTGAAATTTCATTGCACCATATTGCAGGAACAGTTATTTACGAAGATTTTAACACTTCGGGAGTTATTTTTAGAGAAGGTAGCTCAGTAGCCCTAGTACTAGGTTTCGATGATTTTGGTTTACAAGATATATCGAAAGACATTCCTTCTGATTTTAAATTTGGGAAGACTACGGTAGCTTTAAGTTCTGCCACGTTTAGTAAAAAAATAAGTGATTTACCCGTAGCTGTTTATAGTTATTTTAACGAAACTTATTCTGATAACGATGAGGTAAAATTTCCTGCTGGAATATCTGTTTTTACCAAATTTAACCCTTCTAAAATGGGAGGCGATGTTGGTGGCTTTTTCGGAAATATTGGAATGGATGAAGATTTTGTTGTCTCTGGTGGATTAGGAGCAAACCTATCAAAAATAAGCAATTTCACCCTTTACGTTTCTCCAGAAAATGAAATAAAAACCAATGGAGATTTTGCTTTTATTGGAGACATAAAAGACCCTAAATTTTATATCAGTTACCAGCCTGGTGTTTTAGGAATGGGATTAGAAGCAAAAACACACTTTACAATTGACAAAGAAAAGCTTGATTTTCAACTAAAATTAGGGTTAGATTATGCGGTATCTACACCAACTGCCATAAAAATGCAGTCGAGTATGATAGGCGATTGGCATAACCCAATGGGCATGAATGGCATCTCTTTTAAAAACGTAACCATGGGCATAGATGGTAACATCGTAGGCGGATTTAATATTGATTTTGAGGGCACCTTGTTTCTGAAAACAGACTCTCTTTACCTTTCTACCACCATTCCTGCCAACGGAAACCTAAGCCAATTCGCCCTTTGTGCAAAAGCTAGTAAACTAAGTTTAGAAGATTATGCCGAATTAGCCGATGCTCTTTCTGGAGGAAAATTACATGTAGATGAGTTGCCTTTAGATGTGCTAACATTTAAAGAGGTAGAAATGGCTTTTGTTCCGCCTTTTGCAACCATACATTGTAGCGATAAAATTTCAGGAATTAAGGGTGGTGGTATCGCCTTAAAAGGAAAAGCAGCGTTAGGAGGGAATAGTTTTGGAGGTACTTACGAGATTGGGAACATTAATGCCACAGCAGGAATTTTAAGCGGAATGTCAATACAGGGGGATATAAATGATATTGATTTGCACTTTGCTTCAATAAAAGGTGCTAAATTAGATATTGTTGCTAAATTAGAAAACGGAGAACCTAAAACACATTTTAAGTTAAACGGAAAGATGATGTTGTTAGGGGTAGAAGAAGGCATTGAAATGGTGCTTTCTCCTGAAAATGCTTCGTTTAAATACACGTATGAAATTATAGATTTATGCAGTGGTGAAGTAACCGCAATGACAACCAATGGCTTAAATTTTAATTCAGACAACACCATGACTATTGAAGCTGAGTTAAAAGGATATTTAGAAGATGATTTCTTAGCTTCTTTAGGAGCGGAAATATCTAAAGATTTAAAAGAGTTGGACGATGGATATAATGCACTAAAAAAAGATCTTAAAGATGCTATAGTAATTGTCGATCAAAAAGAAGAAGAGGTAGCAAAAATTCGAAATCAGATAATTAAAGAAAGGCAGAAAGTAGAGGATGAACTAAATGCAGCCCAAAAGAAAGTAAATGGCTTACAAAGTGACATTAATACTGCTCGAAACAATGCAAATTCTAATTACCATAATGCCAAAAATGGCTGTCATCGTTCTCATAAATATTGTTGGCATTTTTTCGGAAAACATTGCCATACTTTTCATTGGATAGACTATGGATGTAGAGCTTCTCACTATGCTCAATACTTAGTATACGAATCTGAAAAACTATCGTTAGAAGCTGCCAAATACACAGCAGATAAAGTATTAGATGCCATAAAGGCAAGTATTGATTTTGTTCCTATAGAGGCAGACCCAAGAATGGCAGTTCCGTTAGCCGAATTAGAAACAGCAAAAGGAATTATGAATTTAGCTATTGCGGCATTAGAAGGAGCACAACACGCCAATGATGAATTTGCTGATTTAGCTAAAAACCTTAAAACACCTGACTTTGTAAAAGATAATTTTTACCTTAAAGAAGTAAAACTAACAGGAGGGCTAAACGCATTCCAAACACAAGGAAATGAGGTAGGTTTTCAATTACAAGCCAAAGTTTTTGGAGAAGATTTAGAAACAGCTTTTGAAATAGATCCCAATAACGTAAGTGAAGTAAAAGATGAAATCTTAAAAGCTCTTACAGGAATATCTCGCTCTAAAACAAACAGCATAAAAGAAAGTAATAGTAAAGAGCATTATTACCAGCCATCATCCCCCTCCGTATTAACTTTTGATTGGCAAAAAAATAATGGCCACCTAAAAGACATTTCAGCAACCGATAAATATGTCTATGGAATAGGAATGGATAATAATTTATGGAGATTAAATAAAGATGGCTCTTGGACTCATATAAATAACTTTGAAAAAGTGTTTAGAATAGATGCCAAAGGAAGCATGGTTTATATGATAGGAGGCGATGGGCATGTGTTAGAATACAATGAAACTACAGGTACTTGGTACCGCTTCCCTAAAGGAGCAGGTTATGATGTAGCTGTGGATAAAGATGGCAGTATTTGGGTTGTTGGTAGAAGCTTACCAGTTTCTGATTTATGGCAAACTAAAGATAGAGGGCAAACATGGCATAAATTAGCTGCAGGAGCCAAAAGGTTAGACATTACCTCTGAAGGTAGAAAATATCACGTTGGAGGAGATGACCAAATTTGGGATAGTGATAATAATAAACTGGTGAAAAAAGGATTTGCTAAAGATGTTTTTATTTTAGAAAATGATATTTGGATGCAAAGTAAAAATAACGAACCATGGTTATTCGAATCTCATCTCTATAACGATTATATTAGAGCGAATGGAAAAACCATGGGATTAGCAAAACTCAACGGAACAGTTTACTCCATTAACGCAAAAGATAATACTGTGTGGACAGCAACTATGCCCGAACAATTCTCTGGCTGGAAAAAGAAAAATATAAAAATGATGGATATTGCTTCCAATAGTTCTGGTATAGTTTGGGCAGTAGGGTTTGATCATCATGCTTACAAATACAACGAAGTAAAAGATGAATGGGAAAACTATGGCGGAATTATTAAAAGAATAGCTGTACAAGAAAATGGAATTCCTTTTGGTATTAGTGCTGTAGGAGGAGAACATAATCAAATTGTTTACCCCGATTTGAGTACAAAAGAATGGCATAATTTCACCAGCTCAAATGCCTTTGATATTAATGGGTTAGGGTGGCATATAGGTAGTGACGGATATACAGCAAAAAAGAGCAACAGTAGTCTGTGGAAATACAACCCTACCAATACAACCTTTTCAAGAGATAACGGACGAGGCTCTAGAACAACCTCTGATGGACAAAGTGTATATGTTGTTGGTGGCGATCATGCCGTTTGGTATAAAGATAAAAACAGTGCCAATTGGACAAGTATTGGTGGATGGGTAAAAGATCTTGCGATTTCTCCAAGAGGTGATGTTTGGGCTGTTGGAAGTCATAATTCACCATGGCGCACTCCTTCAAAAAAAAATCAATGGAAAAGAGCCACAGGAAAAATTAAACAAATAGCTTTTACCAATAAAAAAATTATTATTATTGGCATGGATGACCATGTTTGGATGATAAAATATTAGGCTTTTTGAAAATTAAATTATCAAGGATTATAATTTTACACACTGGTTTGGTACTATGTTAGAGAAATTAATTAAAAGAAATTTATTTATAGTTTATTTATTATTTTCAATAATAGCTACAGCTCAAGATACTTTAGTTACAGACTCTTTAGTGGCAAGAAAAGTAGAAGAAATAATTTCTAATAAAGAGCCTCACTTTACCTTATTTGGACATAATAAAGATGGGAAAGGGATTCGAGAAATATCTGTAAATATTGATGATACACTTTATCATTCATTTTTTAATAAACATAAAGATTCCGTTAGATATCATAAAAGACACTTTAATCATCTTAAACAATACGAGAGCGGATTGTACGAAGTACACATGAAAAGCAAAAATTTACATGAGCTTTTTGATGATATTACTAAAGTGGCTGGAGTCCATTTTACGCTAATAGGTAACACGAATATTAAAATTACTTCACATATAGAATCTTTTTCAATTGACTATTTAGTGGATGAGTTGTGTTACCAACATGGTTTTATAGCTGTAAAAGAGCACAATCGTTTTACTATTTATGGCAATGGTGCAAAAGATATTATCGAAAAAAATAAAATTGCCTATCAATACAACCCTAGAAATACAAAAGCAAGCGAATTAAAAAACAAAGTAGATAACTTAGGAACTGAAGCTGAGTTGCACAGCCTTGAAGATCAAAATATTATATTAGTTTCTGGCAACCTCAAAAATATTCAAGATGCTATTGTGAAATTGAGAACATTAGACATAGAACCTAAAAAAGTGAGTATAGAATTATTGGTTGTTGAGTACAACCATGGTCATAATTTTAATTGGGATTTCGACATCACTTCAGGTCAATCTGGTCGTACATCTAATTTTAATTATAGCCCTGGTGGCGGGCTAAGTTTTGGCTATAACTTTTTAAGTAGCCTTAATCCTTCATTTAAATTTAATTTAAAAGCATTAGTGGAAAATAATTATGCGAATGTGGTTACAAATCCTCACGTTATGGCTCTAAATAATGAAGAGGCAAATATTGATATTTCAGAAACAGTTTATATTAAATTAGAAGTAGCATCTATTAATGGTGCTTCTGCTCTATTACAAGAAGTAAGTACAGGAATAAGTTTAAAAGTTACTCCTAACATAATGAGTAATAGCTTAATGAGATTGGAAGTAGCTGCTCATAATTCTATTTTTCTACCTGTAGAAACTAACGGAGTAATTAATACTCAAAAAAATGAATTAAACACTAATGTGATGATTAGAAATGGTGAAACATTAATCATTGGAGGATTAATTAGTGCGAGAGAAAGTGAAGGCAAAGGCGGCTTTCCTATTCTTAGACATATCCCTATTATTGGATTGTTATTTCAGAACATTTCTAAACGAAATGAATACATTGAAACAGTTATTTACATCACACCATATATGAACCCCCTTAAAGATGATCAACTTATTCATTCGGCAGAATCTGTTAGAAAAGTAGAGGAAAAATTAAAAAATGAAGGAAAAAAAATAGAACGAGAAGGAATTCGGAAATCTTTTTAATACAATAATTTCATGAAAATATATATTTACTTAATTACAGTTTTATTTTTTATGGCGGACAGCATATATGCTGTCCCTACAGGTCA
>CAZIMW010000116.1:0-8704 GCA_964540425.1 uncultured Flavobacterium sp. | reverse complement strand
AAACAAATATCCAAATTATTTTTCAAATCCCACAAGTTTTGAGACTGATCCAAAATCAACTATGGCATTTTCTAAATTAATTATTTTTCTTGTAGTAATTTCTATTTCATTTTCAAGCTTTTCACAAAAACAAAATCCCGAAATTTTCGGAAAACCTTCTGCTCAAGAATTATCTATGTCAACTTATTCATTAGATCCAGAAGCTTCAGCAGTTGTTTTATATGAAAAAGGACATAACTCATTTAAAATAATTAACAATTACATTTATTTAATAAAAAAGGTGCATCGAAAAATTAAAGTTATTGATGCACAAAATTTTATTGGAAGCGAAATAGACATCTATTTATACAAAAGTGAGAGTTCCAAAGATAAACTACAAAACATAAAAGCAGTTACCCATAATGGGGATCTACAAACTTTTGTAAGTGAGAGTTCTTACTATACTATAGATCAAACAAAAAACTGGTCTTCAAAACGTTTTACTTTTCCAAATATTAAGGATGGCAGTGTTTTAGAATATGAATACACCTTACAAACTCAATTCTTTTTTAATTTTGGAGGCTGGGATTTTCAAGGAAAATATCCAAAAATATATAGTGAATTTGTTTCAGAAATTCCTGGTAATTTTATTTACCGAAGAGCATTAATAGGAAACGAAAAACTTGATGTAAATGATGCTATCTTGAAAAAAGATTGTTTTTGGGTAGATGGTATTGCCAATAATGCAGATTGTGAAGTAGCAACGTATGCAATGGAAAATGTCCCTGCTTTTAAGGAAGAAAAGTATATGCTTTCTAAAAAAAATTATATCGCTAGAATTAATTTCGAATATCAAGAATACACAAATTTTAAAGGCTACAAATCAAAATATTCTAGAGAATGGAAAGACGTTGACAAAGTTTTTAGAACAGATAAAGACTTAGGAAAACAAATAAGACAGAAAAAATATTTTGAAAATAAAATACCTGCAAATATTTTATCAATCACAAACGATTTAGAAAAAGCAAAAGCTATTTACACTTTTATACAAGAACATTTTAGTTGGAATGGACATACGAGTATTTTTTCCGAAGCAAGAGTAAAAAATGCTTTTGAAAAAGGTAGTGGTTCAAGTTCAGAAATAAACTTATCTCTTATTAATGCTTTAAATGCTGCAGATTTAGATGCTAAAATTGTGCTTCTTTCTACTCGTAATCAAAAACTACCAAACGATAAATATCCTATTATTACAGACTTTAATTATACCCTTGTTTTTCTTTCAATAAACGAAACTGATTACATATTAGATGCTACCGTAAAACATATTCCTTTTGGTATAATTCCATACAGGGCGCTCAATCTTAAAGGTAGAGTAATGGATTTTAAAAATAGTAGTTATTGGATTCCTATAGAGCCTCACAGTAAAAATGTTGATTTTATAAATGCCCAATTAATTATTAATGATGATAATTCTATAACAGGAATTGTTAATGAAGCTCATACTGGCTATAAAGCAATATATAAACGAGAGGAAATTAGTAATAAATCCATAAAAGAATACATACAATCTAAGTCCAATAAGTTAATAGATTTTGAAATTTCTGAACATGAAATTATAAATAAAAATGATATAAACAAACCCATTAAAGAAAAATACAACATCAGCTTTGTTCCTGAAGAAATTGCAGATCAACTTTTTATATACCCCTACTTTTTACAAAATAATTTTTCTGAAAACCCCTTTAAATTAAAAGAAAGAAAATATATGGTCGAACTTGGTTACCCGTTTTCGAATACCTATATGCTCACTATAGATCTAAATAACAAATATGAAGTAGTAGAACTGCCAGAAAACAAGAAAGTTAATCTAGATGGAGACGCTGGAGAATGTACTGTTCTATATAGTTACAAGAATGGAAAAATTAGTTTGAGATTTAATTTTAAATTAAACCAGTTCCGTTTTTATTCTGAACAATACTCAGACTTAAAAGACTTTTTTAATCAAATTATAGAAATTCAAACCAAAGAAGCTATTGTTTTGAAGAGAATTTAATCTTTTTCGTCAACATAATCTTGTAAATACGAAAAACGTTTAGACAATGTTCCTTCAGAAGTAGTTACTCTTGCTCTTTCTAAAACCCCGTCTTTATCTCCGTTAAAAAATGCAGGAATTACATGGTTTAAAAACATGTGTCCAAAACCTTCACTGGCATCTTTTGGTAATTCGCAAGGAAGATTATCAACCGCCATAACAGTAATGGCATTTTTGGTATTATAAGCAACTTCTTTTTCAGAAATTGCATCATAACCATAAAAAGGATCTACAATAGTTGAAGGTTTTAATGTAGAAGCCACAGGACCATCAATATCACAAGAAATATCGCCCACTAAATTAATTTTAAAATCTGGATGTTTTGCATCTTCTCTAGTAAATAAAAAGGGTGCATCTTCCCCATAAAAATGACCAGCAATAAATACATCTGTTACTTTTGCGAAGCGCATAAAATCACTTTCATAACCTGAGGGATCATTATAAAATTGTTTTTTATTAAATTTACCTCCATCACTACGTTTGTTATAATCATCTATATCAATATCGCAAAAAATCGCTTTTTTATACGTTTTAGTTAAATAATCATTAACCGAAACTTCTTTTAAGTTTAAATGCTCTAAAATTTCTTTTGCTCCTTTTGCGACTTTTCCTCTTCCGGTTAAAACAATTTTTATTGCAGGAAGTTTAATTTTATCTAATTCAGCTTTCATTTCAGCTAAATCATGTAAGTTTTCTACCTTAGGTAATTCAAATAAATTATCTCTTAAACCTAAAACCCTAAAAGTATTGTAAGCCCCTACTAACCCAGCATAGCGACCAAAACCTATTAATCGTGATCCGTTTTCTTTTACAATGGTTTCATGATCGTATAATTCAATTTTTTTCTGAAGTATTGCTTGTAACAAATCTCTATTATAAGGCTGATGTTTAATGGTATGACTAAAAAAGAAATATTTTTTATTCGGAATTAAAGCTGAAATAGGTACTTCTTTAACGCCAATCATCACTTCGCAACCTGAAACGTCCTCGACTACATCAAATCCAACTTCAGCATAAGCTTCATCGTTAAAAAATCGAACATCACTTTTTTCAACAATAATTTCTGCTTCCGGAAACTGTTCAATGACATTTTGACACTTTTTAGGTGAAAAAACTACCCTTCTATCTGGCGGAGACTTACGCTCTTTTATTATCGCGAATTTTATGGACATTGGTATAAATTTTGAATAAACAATTTAGATGACCAAAGATACAAGTATTATTATATCTTTGTACTCCTTTGGTAAGATGGAATTTTATCAAATGTTCTTTGGAAAAATACATTCAAACAATAACATAAGATCCCCTCCCGATAGTTATCGGGATTCACGAGGATTTTTGGGGCCGACTGGTTTTGACAGCGGGTCTAATTGTAATGTAAGCATGTCGAGCGCTGGGATACAGCTCGTAAATATCATATTTCACACTTTTTTAAACGGCGAGAATAACTACGCCCTAGCTGCATAATCCGAATTATAGTAGGATAATGCCTCGGCCTACTAGGTAGGCAAGCAGGAAGTCTCTCGAGAGCCTTGGTTTACGGCAATCGATATAGAGACTTCGTAAAAGTAAACCTAGCTGTTATAGGGCTTTGATGTAACAGTGAAGCTAAAGTAAAGATAAGCGGTGCGTTGGTAGTTTTTGACCGGCAATCTGACGAAAATCTAAATAAAAACTAAACATGTAGAAAGCGTTATAATTGCACGTTTGGACGGGAGTTCGAATCTCCCCGGCTCCACCTTTGCCCTCCGAAGCTCTTCTTTTTTTGAAGAGCGAAAGAGGGCTTTTTAATGTTCACAACAAATATCAAAATTAACGCTTAGGGCTTCGGTGGACGCATCTTTGATATTAATTAATTAAAAGCAATTACACCTTACTTTAAAAAAATAGAAACTGTTTTTTATTTAATGCTGAATTCAACTCATAAACGCAACTTTTTGATTATAAAAATTAATTATTATGACACAAAAAAACCAGAACTGAAAATCTCAATTCTGGTTTTAAAAATTTATATAATTGTAATCTATTTTTCTGTAGCCAGCTTTTTTTCTTCCCAAAGTAAGATTCCGCCATCCATATCATAAATTTTAGTAAAGCCCATATCTTTTAATTTTTTTGCGGCTTTTGCACTCCTTCCTCCCTTTTTACAATACACATAAACAGGCTTGTTCTTGTCTAATGTTTTTACTTTTTCATTAAAATCACTACTTGTTACACAAATATTTTGAGATCCTTTTAAATGACTAATTTTATATTCTTTTGGTGTTCTAACATCCACTAATTGAACAGAATCGGTACTATAAATAGCATCATAAACTTGTTGTGGTGAAATCAATTCAATATCACCAGTTGTTGCTGTGTCTTTTGAATAGTTTTTACACGATTGAAAAGCTAACACAATAAACAAGACATACAGTATCATTATTTTTTTCATAGGTTCAGTTTTAATTTATGAATAATCTTTAATGTTAAATATATACTAAAAAAAGCAACTTTAATAAATAGACGCCAATAATATAAATTTGTTACAAAAAAAATCCCTTTCGAAAAACGAAAGGGATTTTGCATTATTTTAAAAGAGGTTTTCTTACTCTTTAATCAAACGTTTTACTACACTAGATTGTTCACCTGTGATGTAAACCATATAAACACCAGTAGCGTAATCAGCAATATTCACAACTTTTTCAGACTGCATATCTTGCAGATTGATTTGTGATACTAATTTTCCGTTGATGTCATAGATCATCGCATTGTCTAATACAATATTAGAACTGTTGCTTATCGTAAACTGATCGTTAGCTGGATTAGGGAAAATAGCGATAGCGTTGTTTAATTCGTTATCCTGAGCTCCTAAAATGCTTTCGATTGTTAACTCAAAGTCACAAGTTGAAAGATTTCCGTAGTCATCTTCAGCTGTTATTGTAACTGTGTAAACACCGTCTGACAATAAAGTTCCTGCTGCTGGATCTTGTGTAGTAATTACTACAGGATCGGTACAGTTGTCTGTTGCAGTTGCTTCACCATTAGCAAAGTAATCTGGAACTTCCCAGAATAAATTTCCTGGTCCTGGATCTTGGTTTTGATCTGCTGGACAAGTTAATACTGGTGCTAATAAATCTACCACCATAACTTGTGCAACACAAGCTGCAATGTTTCCACTTGCATCACTTACAAATACAGTAACGTCAATTATTGTTCCTATATCTGCACAAGTAAAGTCTGTAATATCTGCTGCTACAACATCAATACCACAAGCCTCATCAGTACTAGCTATTAAATCTAAAGGATCTATGGTAGCTTCACCGTTTTCGTCTAACTCAATTGGGAATGCTACCGTTGGAACACCATCATACGAATAAGTGATTCCCCAAGTATTTAATACTCCATCATCTCCTCCTACTGTATCTTCGATAGATAAAATCCAATCTCCAACCGTGCTTTCTCCGTCAAAAGCAGCTAGTGCATTTGATGGCATATAGTCTCCTGTGAATGCAGGACCTGCATCACAGAAAAGAGCATTTGCAGACTCGTCATCTAAAGTTACTCCAACAAAATCATCTGAAGCACATCCATCTGCACCTCCATCAAATATCAATACTTGTGTTCCTGCTGGCGATTCTAAAGTAATTTGTAAATCTCCTGTCCAAGAGTGAGTAATATCTAAATCTACATTAAGATCTGTAATTGGAAAATTATCAGTAACTGTAATCGTTGTTGACTGTGTTGTGTTATCATCAATAACCATTGCTGGTGCATCCGATACAGTTCCAGTTTCTGTTGGTGACGTTGGTCCTACACAAGTAATTACAGGTGCTGTAACATCATTTACATTTACAGTTGCCATACAAGTAGATTCGTTACCTGAAGCATCTGTTACCGTTACTTCAATTAAGTTTTCTCCTAAGTTTGAACAATCAAAATCGATTGTTGTTCCTGAACCTCCTCCAGTAGAATACAGAATGTTTCCGTTAAATACTCTTGGGCTAAAGTTTACAGCAAAGTATCCTCCACCGTTTCCTTCGTAGAATTCTAAATTAGCATCTGATGCAAATAAATCTCCTAGAGTGCCTCCGTTAGTATAGTTAATTTGTCCTCCTAGAGTAGTTGTTACATAAAATGCAACGGTACTTCCAGCAGTAACAACCTGACCAAGATTTAAGTTTAATGGAGTAGCAACTCCATTTCCATTTGAAGTAATTCCAGCTGCGGTGTCTAGTAAAGTCCATCCAGCATTACTGCCTTCAAATCCTACAAAACTTCCCATTCTGTACCAAACTTCTATATTGTCTGTTACTCCTGTACCTAAATTAATATCAAAAGAATCTACCGTTAAATCATTGATTGCCATAATATCAAACATATTTCCTGCAAATCCATTTCCGCCTGCAAAAGTAGTAGCTAAAGTTGCTGGCATTGGTGCTCCACCACCGCCAATAGTTACCGTGTAACCACAAGCTTCATCTACATTCATAATTAAATCGGAAGCATTGATAGTTACCATTCCCATAGCATCAAGATCTACCTCTAAAGGTGAACCTGTAACATCGTGAGAATAAAGTATTGACCAAGAGTTAAGATTTCCATCATCACCACCAACGGTATCATCTACACTTAAAATCCAATCTCCCATAGTGCTTTCTCCATCAAAGGCAGCAAGTGGGTTACTTGGAATATAATCTGTTTCTGGAAAAGCATCTGGTGTTCCAGCTTGACAATTTAATGCGTTTGCAGATTCATCATCTAGTAATGTAGTAATATCATCTCCTGAACATCCATCAGCACCACCATCAAATATGGTAACTACTGTTCCTGCTGGAGATTCTAATGTAATGGTTAAATCTCCTGTCCAAGTATGAGTAATGTCTAAATTTACATCTAAATCTACAATGTTAAAATTATCGGTAACAGTCATAGTACTAACTACAGGACCTGCATTACTAATAATTGGAACATTAGGGCTTTCCATAGACGAACCAATAATTGTTGATGGCTCTCCTATACAAGCTATAACTGGTGCAATATCATCAACTACCGTTACTGTAGCATCACAAGTGTCAACGTTTCCTGCTAAATCTGTAATAGTTAATGTAACGATTGTAGCTCCAACATCTGAACATCCAAATGTTGTTTGGCCTATTGTAACAGTAGATCCTGTACAATTATCTGTCGATCCTGCATCTAAATCTGCTGGCGTTATAGTTGCCATTCCCATAGCATCTAAAGTAACTGTTATATCTTGACATATAGCTACTGGATTTTCATTGTCTGTTACTGTAATTGTAAATTGACAAGTTACCGTGTTATTATCACTATCTGTAACAGAATATTCTATAATAGTATCTCCTGTTGGGAAAGCACTTCCTGATGCAGGCCCCATTGTTTGTATGGTTGCTATAGGACCATCCTCCGTATCTATTGCTACTGCATCTGCAAAATTAACTACAGCTTCACAAACTCCAGGGTCAGTATCAACACTGACGTCTACTGGGCACGCTATTACTGGCGGATCGCCTATAACTCCTATTGGAGCGAAAGTTATGCAATAATTGTTTAAAAATCCGGTATCACCACCTGTGTCATCATTAATAAGTAAAGTCCAGTCACCATTAACAGGTTCACCAGCAAAAGTTCCGTTTAAAGTACCTCCTTCTGGTTCAAAAGTTCCTGTAAAAGGAGCTGAACCTGTTGTTATATTAGGATTTCCATCTTGAAATACAGTAGCAGTATAATTATCACCACCACCACCATTATCACTAGATAAGTCTAAGGTTAATCCTCCAGGAGATTGTAATGTAATATCTAAATCAGAATCAAATGTGTGATTAAGATCTAAATCAACAAAATCTATAGAATAATCTACACCTACTGTACCTACAGTTCCTACTGTCGCAACAGATGGAGTCATAGGGCCAGATGTACCTACAGCCGGTATTGGTTGCCCTAGAGGCACTCCACATTCTGTGAAAGCAGAAGCACCTAAAGAATTAAAGGTAATACTCCAACTATTTAAAGTACCAACATCACCACCTGCACTATCACAAATTTGAAGAATCCAATCTCCATTTACATTGTCACCATCAAAAGAAATTGCAAAAGGACCTCCTTCTGCTTCAAAAACACCTGTATAAGGGGCAGAACCAGTAGTAATACTAGGTGCTCCATCTTGAAAAACTGTGCTTGTGAAATTATCACCAGAACCACCTTCATTTATAGCTAAGTTATGAATTGTTCCAGATGGACTTTGTAATTTAATTTCTAAATCTCCGTCAAATGTGTGAGAAATATCAATAGTTACATTTACAATTTCATAATCTGTCCCAATACTTCCTGTTAAGGTAGAAGGTGCCGTAAAAGGTGTATCTATCGGGCAGTTCGAATCAGGTACCCCTCCTGTACTACCTGGGATTGTCTGCGCATTTACCTGCCACATACTTAATGTGACTAGTAACGCAAATAAGGTTAAAGTAATTTTTTTCATAAAAAATAATTTTAGTTAATATTTAGTTATTAATAATTACCAAATGTAAGACATATATATTGAAATTACAAAACAAATAATTCATTGTTGTTTGATAGAGAAAAAAAAAAAAAAAAAAAAAAAAAAAATTAAAAAAAAATAAAAAAAAAAAAAAA
>CAZIMW010000115.1:0-8747 GCA_964540425.1 uncultured Flavobacterium sp. | reverse complement strand
GCAGAAGCAACCTTAACTGCTTGGTTAAAAGAAGTAGGAGATACCATTGAAGAAGACGAAGCAGTATTAGAAATTGCAACAGATAAAGTAGATAGCGAGGTGCCTAGTGAAGTTACTGGTGTTTTGGTGGAAAAGCTTTTTGAAGTGGACGATGTAATTCAAGTAGGACAAACCATTGCTGTAATTGAAATTGAAGGAACTGTTACTACAGAGGTGACTCCTACAGAAACTGTTGCTGTTGTAACTCCATCTAAAGAGGCTATTGCTCAAGTAGAAACTCCAGTTAAAGAGGTTGCTGAAACAGTTGTTCAGAGTTCAGATACTCGTTTTTATTCGCCATTGGTAAAAAACATTGCTAAATCTGAAGGGATTTCACAGCAAGAACTAGACAGTATTTCAGGAACAGGAAAAGACGGAAGAGTTACCAAAAACGATATTTTATTATATGTTGAAAACCGTTCTTCACAACCTATTCAACAAAAAACAACTTCAAATGTTGTTGTCGAACAAAATAAAAGTGCGACCACTGATCGGAGTCGAAGTGCCGAAATAAAATCAACTTCAGTTCCAATAAACGAAGGAGATGAAATTATAGAAATGACACGTATGGGAAAACTCATTGCTCATCATATGGTACAAAGTGTTCAAACTGCTGCACACGTTCAATCTTTTATTGAAGTAGATGTTACTAATATTTGGAATTGGCGTAAAAAAGTAAAAGCTGATTTTATGAAACGCGAAGGAGAGAACTTAACGTTCACTCCGATTTTTATGGAAGCGGTTGCAAAAGCACTGAAAGATTATCCGATGTTGAACATTTTAGTAGATGGCGATAAAATTATCAAACGAAAAAATATCAATTTAGGAATGGCTGCTGCCCTAGCCGACGGAAATTTAATTGTTCCGGTAATTAAAAATGCCGACCAATTAAACTTGGTAGGGATGAGTAAAGCGGTAAATGATTTAGCAAGGAGAGCTCGTTCTGGAAAATTAAAACCAGACGATATTCAAGGAGGTACTTATACAGTGACTAATGTTGGAACCTTCGGGAGTATTATGGGAACACCAATTATTAATCAGCCACAAGTAGGAATTTTGGCTTTAGGAGCTATTAGAAAAGTTCCTGCGGTTATCGAAACTCCAGATGGTGATTTTATTGGTATTCGTTACAAAATGTTCTTGTCACATTCTTACGACCATCGGGTGGTAAACGGAGCTTTAGGAGGACAGTTTGTAAAAGCGGTTGCCGATTATTTAGAAGCTTGGGATAGCAATAGAGAGGTTTAAAGCATTCTTTATTTTAATACTATTATTTATTAGATTATTAAATCGAGTGGTAGCTGAGCGGAGCCGAAGTGACATCAATATAGAGAAATCAATAACTATTTGAAATGTTCAGACCTCACAGGTTTACCCCCTAGGCTAAAAAGCTTCGAAGGATAAAGGAAAACCTGTGAGGCCTTTTTTTTGTAATATATCATAAAGCAAAGCGGTCGTAAGTCTTTTTACACAACTATTTAATACCTTTGTGTTTCAAAATATCACTATGCAATTAAACCTTACTAAGCCCATTTGTTTTTTCGATTTAGAAACCACAGGAATCAATGTTTCTAAAGATAGAATTGTAGAAATTTCTATTCTGAAAGTATTCCCAAACGGAAATAAAGAAAGCTTTACTTGGCGTGTAAATCCTGAAATGAAAATACCAGCAGAAACTACTGCAATCCACGGTATTTCAGATGAAATGGTTGCTAACGAACCTACATTTAATGAGCTAGCGTCAAAAGTGTATAACTTGATTAAAGACAGTGATTTGGGAGGGTTTAACTCCAACAGATTCGATATCCCTTTGTTAGCGGAAGAATTATTGAGAGCTGAAATAGATTTCGATTTAAAGAAAAATTTAGCCGTAGATGTACAGACTATTTTTCATAAAATGGAAAAAAGAACACTAGGTGCTGCCTACGAATTTTATTGTAATAAAGAATTGATAAATGCACATAGTGCTGAAGCCGATACTTTAGCAACCTACGAAATATTTGTTGCACAAGTTGAAAGATATGATGAGTTAGAAAATGATATTCCATTCCTTTCAAAAATTAGTTCGTATCAGAATTTTGCAGATTTCGCGGGCTTTGTTGGTTATAATAAAGACGGTAAAGAAATAATAACTTTCGGAAAACATAAAGGTAAAGTAATCGAAGAATTGTTTAAATCGGAACCAGGGTATTTTAGTTGGATTCAAAATGCAGATTTTCCAATGTACACCAAAAAGGTTTTACGAGATTTAAAAGATAGAATTAACAACAAACCTGCGGGACCCATTACCAATGATAGTTTAGATATGTTGAAAAATAAATTTAATAAAAGATGAAACGAGCAAGTTAAATTCCTTATCGTTAATAAAAATTGTAAATAGTGAACAGCATATGACCAAATTAACAACTATTAAAGGCTTATGAAAATAATTTGTGTTGGTAGAAATTACGTAGAACATATTGAAGAACTAAATAATGCAGTTCCAAAAGACCCTGTATTATTTTTAAAACCTGATACTTCGATACTCCTAAAAAAACAACCTTTTTTTATTCCTGAATTTTCTAATGATATTCATCACGAAGTAGAGATTTTGGTAAAGATTAATAGAATTGGAAAGCATATCGATCGGAAATTTGCACACAAGTATTATGATGAAATAGGATTAGGAATTGATTTTACAGCACGTGATCTTCAGGCTCAATTAAAAGAAAAAGGACTTCCTTGGGAAAAAGCAAAAGCATTTGATGGAGCTGCGGTAATTGGGGAATTTATTCCGAAGAGTGATTTTAAAGATGTAAATGATATAAATTTCAGATTAGAAAAGAATGGAGAAGTGCAACAAGTCGGAAATACGTCCTTAATGTTGTGGAAAATTGATGCGTTAATCGAATATATCTCAAAATATTTTACTTTAAAGATAGGAGATGTTATATTTACAGGCACGCCTTCAGGAGTTGGAAAAGTTAATTCCAACGATATCTTAAAAGGTTTTGTCGAAGAAAACGAATTATTCTCTATAAAAGTTAAATAAAATGAGTAAAAATTATTCTCTAGAAAGTTTAAGCGAAATCGCCGGTGGCGATCAAGAATTTATGTTAATTGTTGCCAAAACATTTTTAGAAGAAATTCCGCCAGATTTAGCTGCGATGAAAGAAGCTATTGAAAATAATAATAGAGAATTGGCTTACCAATTTGCTCATAAAATGAAACCTAATTTAGAAATGTTTGGTTTAAACCTTCAAAAAGAAATTACTAGTATTGAGTCTTGGACCAAAACATTAAAGAATAAAACTTCAATTAAAGACATTCTTTCAAAAGTGATATCTAAAGTTGGTCTTGCAATAGACGATTTAAAACATGATTTTAATATTTAAATGTTAGCTGAAATTATTACAATTGGCGATGAAATTTTAATCGGACAGATTGTTGATACAAATTCGGCTTTTATTTCAAAAGAACTTAACAAAATAGGACTTCAAGTTTATCAAATTACTTCAATTCAAGACGATAGGACTCATATACTTCAAGCATTAGATAATGCAAATAAAAGAGTTGGTCTTGTAATTGTTACCGGAGGATTAGGACCTACAAAAGACGATATTACCAAACAAACATTTTGCGAGTTTTTAAACGATACCTTGGTTGAAGACAAAAAAGTACTTAAACACGTAAAAGAACTGTATAAAAAACATACTAAACACCCTTTACTTCCAGAAAGTTTATATCAAGCATTAGTGCCTTCAAAAGCAACTATTTTGCATAACAAGTTTGGAACCGCACCAGGAATGTGGATGGAAAAAGACAAAACCGTTTTTATATCCTTACCAGGCGTTCCTTATGAGATGAAAAATTTAATTACTTCGGAAGTGATTCCACGTTTAATTAAAAAATTTGAGTTTCCATTTATCTATCATAAAACGCTTTTGACATTCGGAATGGGAGAAAGCGAGATAGTAAAAATCATTCACAAATGGGAAGATGCCTTACCGACTGAAATTAAACTAGCTTATTTACCATCCTTCGGAAGGGTTCGCTTACGACTGTCATCCAAAGGAACTCATGAGGAAAAGGTGAAATTGGCAGTAGATTCTCAAATGGAAATAGTAAAAGAATTACTGAAAGAAATAGTAATTGGATTTGAAGATGAAACAACTATTGTCCAGCAGTTACTGAAAGAATTTGTTTCAAAAAAGCAAACCTTAAGCATTGCTGAAAGCTGTACGGGAGGAGCAATAGCAGAACAAATAACAGCCCAGTCTGGAATTTCTTCATTTTTTAGAGGAAGTATTGTGTCGTATGCAACTAATGTGAAAACTTCGGTTTTAGGAGTAGAAGAATCCTTAATAAAAAAATACACGGTCGTTAGTAAAGAAGTTGCCGAAGCGATGGCAATACAATCTACAAAAATATTTAAATCGGATTATGCAATTTCAACAACGGGAAATGCTGGGCCAAATAAAGGAGATACCGATGATGAAGTAGGAACGGTTTTTATAGCAATAGCCTCACCTTCAGGAGTTGTTTCAGAAAAATACAACTTTGGACAGCCCCGAGAAAAAGTAATTGCAAAAGCAACTTTAAAAGCATTAGAAATGGTTCGAAAAGAAATTTTAAAAAACTAACTTTCTTTTGTTGCTCATACCAATAAGTTTACTTAAATTTGCACCCTGTTTAAAATAACTAAAAGATTTTAAGGAATGTCAAGAGTTTGTGAACTTACTGGAAAAAGAGCAATGTTTGGGAATAATGTTTCTCACGCAATGAATAAAACGAGAAGAAGATTTAATGTAAATCTTCTCAAAAAACGTTTTTATTTACCTGAAGAAGATAAATGGATTACCATTAAAGTTGCTGCTTCAGCATTAAAAACAATTAACAAAAAAGGAATTACCGCAGTTGTAAAAAAAGCTCGTGAAAATGGCTTTCTTAACAAATAATTGCATCAATAATATTAAAAGTCTATAACAATGGCTAAAAGAGGAAATAGAGTACAAGTGATTTTAGAATGTACAGAGCATAAAAATTCTGGTCAACCAGGAACTTCACGTTACATTACTACAAAGAACAAAAAAAACACTCCAGATCGTATGGAGCTAAAAAAATTCAACCCAATTCTTAAAAAGATGACGGTTCATAAAGAGATAAAATAAGTAAGACATGGCAAAGAAATCAATAGCATCGTTACAAACTGGATCTAATCGTTTAACTAAAGCCATTAAAATGGTGAAGTCTGAAAAGACAGGAGCTTATACTTTTGTTGAGTCTATTATGGCTCCAGGTGAAGTAAGCGGATGGTTAAGTAAAAAGTAATTCGTTACAACATATAGAAAATAGGCCACTTTTTTAAAAGAGTGGCTTTTTCTATTTTTAATATTTTGGTTTCCGAAATACTTTGAAACCGTATATTTGCATAAAATTTAACTATACTAAAAAACTATCCAATGAGTTTTTTTAAAAAAATATTTTCAAAAGAAAAAAAAGAAACCTTAGATAAAGGACTGGAAAAAACAAAATCTTCCTTCTTTGACAAGCTTAGCAAGGCAGTTGCTGGAAAAAGCAAAGTAGATGATGATGTATTAGATAATTTAGAAGAAGTATTAGTGTCAAGTGATGTTGGCGTAGATACTACTTTAAAAATTATAGATCGTATAGAAGCAAGAGTTGCTAAAGATAAATACCTGGGCACAACTGAGCTTAATCAAATTCTAAGAGAAGAAATTGCGAATCTATTAAGTGAAACCAATACTGGAAATGCAACAGATTTTGAAATTCCAGAACAAGATACTCCTTATGTTATTATGGTAGTTGGTGTTAATGGTGTAGGTAAAACCACCACTATTGGGAAATTAGCCCATCATTTTAAAAAGGCTGGAAATAAAGTTGTTTTAGGTGCAGCAGATACTTTTCGTGCCGCAGCAATAGATCAATTACAAGTTTGGGCTGACCGTTCTGATGTTCCTATTATAAAGCAAAGTATGGGAAGTGACCCTGCTTCCGTAGCTTTCGATACCCTAGAAAGTGCCATTAAACAAAATGCAGATGTAGTAATTATAGATACAGCAGGAAGGCTTCATAATAAAGTAAACTTAATGAACGAGTTAACTAAGATTAAGCGAGTAATGCAAAAGGTGATACCTAATACCCCAAATGAAGTATTATTGGTATTAGATGGATCTACAGGGCAAAATGCTTTCGAACAAGCCAAACAATTTACAGCAGCTACTGAAGTTACTTCACTTGCCGTTACTAAATTAGATGGAACAGCAAAAGGTGGTGTGGTAATTGGAATAAGTGACCAGTTTAAAATACCTGTAAAATATATTGGAGTAGGAGAAGGGATTGATGACCTTCAGGTTTTTAATAAAATTGAATTTGTAGATAGTTTTTTCAATTAGAATGAACTATTAAATTTACTTAGTACTTAATACTAGATTATAAAATCTTAATTCTTTAAATGCGAACAAAAACAATCAAAAAAAATAAAATTAACGTAATAACCCTTGGTTGCTCAAAAAATGTGTACGATAGCGAAGTGTTAATGGGTCAATTAAAGGCTAATAACAAAGAAGTTGTCCACGAAGAAGAAGGGAATATTGTTGTGATTAATACTTGTGGATTTATAGCCAATGCCAAGGAAGAAAGTATCAATACTATTCTTGAATTTGTTAAGAAAAAGGAAGAAGGAACAGTCGATAAAGTATTTGTTACGGGTTGTCTTTCCGAAAGATATAAGCCAGACTTACAAAAAGAAATACCGAGTGTAGATCAGTATTTTGGAACTACCGAATTACCGAGTTTACTAAAAGCTTTAGGAGCAGACTACAAACACGAATTAATTGGTGAACGATTAACAACCACTCCTAAAAATTACGCTTATTTAAAAATTGCGGAAGGTTGTGATCGTCCTTGCTCGTTTTGTGCAATTCCTATAATGAGAGGAAAGCATAAAAGTACACCAATGGAAGATTTGGTAATCGAAGCCGAAAAATTGGCAGCTAAAGGTGTGAAAGAATTAATCCTAATCGCACAAGATTTAACCTATTACGGGCTCGATATTTACAAAAAAAGAAATCTTGCTGAGCTTTTACATAAACTTATAAAAGTTGAAGGCATCGAATGGATTCGGTTGCATTATGCGTTTCCAACTGGCTTTCCATTGGATGTGTTAGATGTGATGCGGGAAGAACCTAAAATTTGTAATTATATTGATATTCCTTTGCAGCATATTTCAGATTCGGTTTTAAAATCGATGAAGCGTGGTTTTGGTAAGGAAAAAATCAACAATCTAATTAAAAACTTTAGAGAACAAGTGCCAGGAATGGTAATTAGAACCACTCTTATTGTTGGTTATCCTGGGGAAACGGAAGAAAACTTCCAAGAGCTGAAACAATGGGTTCAAGATATGCGTTTTGAACGTTTGGGGTGCTTTACTTATTCTCACGAAGAAAATACTACCGCTTATTTATTAGAAGATGATGTTCCTGAAGAAGTTAAAATGCAACGTGCTAACGAAATTATGGAAATTCAATCTCAAATTTCTTGGGAACTCAATCAAGAAAAAATAGGGAAGGAATTCAAAGTCGTTATCGATCGTAAAGAAGGAAATTATTTTGTGGGTAGAACCCAATTTGATAGTCCAGATGTTGATAATGAAGTTTTAATCAATGCTGAAAAAGGTTATATACGAACCGGAGATTTTGCAAGGGTAAAAATTACAGGCGCTGAGGATTTTGATTTGTATGGGGAGGTTATTCCGTCGGAATAATAAATTATTTAACAAAAGACCTCTTGTGAAAATAGGGTGTTTTTATTTACTTTTTAACCAAGTTTTAGGGTTCTTACTTGTATGAATTACAGCTGATATTTCGATACTATTTTCTTGTATCAGATAATGAACACCAAAAGGGAATTGTTTTAAATACCTAACTCGTGTATTTTTATATTTAACTTGAAAATAATGTGAGATTTCAACTAAAAAATCAAATTCATTAAACAAGCTATCTAAAAAATTATCATAATAATTAACAATTTCCTGAATGTCTTGCTTAGCAAGTAACCGAATTTAAATAACTAGCCCTTAGATTAGAAAAGAGTTTTGCCATAAACGGTAAATCAACCAGTACCTTAACCAATTACCTACGCTGTCTTTCTCATCTTTCTATTTATTACAAACAGCGTCCAGAGCATCTTAATCAAGAGCAGATCAACGACTATCTTTATCATTGTCAAAACCTACATAAAACCCCATCAGAGAGTTTTTCAAGCATACCATTTATGGACTTCGAGCCGCTTATAAGGTTATGGGAATGGAGGAAAAACGCATCCAACTTCCTCAAATAAAAAGGAAAAAGACCTTCCTATTGTACTCAACAAACAAGAGGTTCGAGAGTTATTAAATGCACCCAAATATCTAAAACATTGGTTAATTTTGGCAATGCTGTACGGCTGCGGATTTCGGAGTTATGATCCCGATAACTATCGGGATTGTAATTTACTGCCATCGGAGGTGGATTTTGAGCGACAAACCATATTTGTAAGAAAACAAAAAGGGAAAATAGACCGCTATGTTCCATTGAGTCAACATCTAATTCGAGGTTTAAAAAAATATTTTAAAATTGAAAATCCGATAAAACATGTTTTCAATAGTCAAATCAGGCGTAATAGACAAAAAGGAGGCTAGGAATCGTTGTAACCCTTATATTTGTTGA
>CAZIMW010000114.1:0-8809 GCA_964540425.1 uncultured Flavobacterium sp. | reverse complement strand
GAAGGATTTGGAGCCCTTCACTCTTGATAACTCCTTGTTAAGACTTATATTTATGATCTACTAAAAGTTGCGTTTATTACTTGAATCTAGCATTTAAAACAAATCAAATGTTTTTTTTTACTATTAAAATCATTTTTTAACAAGTTTAACTCTATTTAGCTAATTTTAACAAAGATTTTGAACTATAATAGATTAGGTCGTTTTATTTTTCGTGATTTTAATTGTTGCCAACGTAAGTATATCAGCAGTTTACTAATTAAATTGACTGATATATATTGTTGTAAAGTTAGCTAAAAAAAAAGTCAAGTCATTTTAATAACTACTAATAAGTAATTAAAAATATTTTCTAAACCTTCAAAGAAAAACATAATGCCCTACTAGTTTAAATCCTTTGCAGCTTTGCTCCCGATAATTATCGGGATTGTGAGAACAAAAAAATAAACTAAAACTTTTTTAATAAAACTGTAACAAAAAAATACAAACACTATCTTTAGGGTAACAATTGTTATTTAATTGACACTGACCAAACAAAATATTAACACGTTACTCGTTCTTTGTAATCAAGGAAATCAACTGGCGCAACTAGAGGTTTACAACCGCTATCAACACGCTATGTACAACACTGCTTTACGTATAGTAAAAATACTGCCGAAGCCGAAGATGTAATGCAAGAGTCTTTTATTACGGCTTTTAGCAAGCTGCAAACTTTAAAAAATGGTGCCACTTTTGGGTCTTGGCTAAAGCGAATTGTGGTTAATAATAGCATTAGTCAGTTTCATAAATCAAAACGTTTTGTTCGATTAAACGATGATGCCCTGGCTATCGGGATTAAAGAGGAAGCAGAAGAAGATTCGTTTTCGATTACTTCGGAAGACTACACACATTTAAAAGCAAATCGAGTTTTAAAATGTATGGAGAGTTTAAATGCAAATTATCATCAGATTTTAAGTCTACATTTTATTGAAGGGTTTGATTATGAAGAGATTTGTGAGATTTTAAACATCAGTTATGCCAATTGCAGAACTATGATTTCTAGAGCAAAAGAAAGTTTACGTAAAAAATTAAATGAAACAATTGAAGTTTACTAATGATTCTTGTATTTATAAGAAATAAGCTACCCACTTTCGTGGGCAATACCTATGAAAAAAGATAAAATAGATCAGTTATTTAAAAACCTAGAAGGCTCGTTTAATACAAACGAAACTCCTCAAGGACATCAACATCGGTTTTTGGATAAATTAACTATTCAAAAAGAAGCTAAAAAGAAAGGGGAATTAATAAAGTTCGCCTTTAAAAAAGCACTTACTATTGCAGCAATTGTTGCAGTAATAGTAACTGTAGGAAGTCTGTTTTTTAACCCCGAAGTTGTAACGGCAGCCGATCTGGCAAGTGTTTCTCCAGAAATGGAACAAACACAATCTTTTTTTACCAGTTCCATTAACCGTGAGCTAGAAACATTGAATAATTTTAAAAGCCCCGAATTAAAACAACTGGTACAAGATGCCCTTAAACAAATGGATATTTTGGAAAGTAACTATGAGCTTTTAAAAACAGACTTAGTAAAAAGCGGAAGCGATAAACGTGTTATTTATGCGATGATTCAGAATTTTCAGAATCGAATTAATTTATTAGAACAAGTCATTAACAAAATAGAAGAAGTTAAAAAATTAAACACTCAAAAAAACGAAACGAGCATGTTACAATTTTAATAACACAACAGGATGACTCCCTACGTTTCGGGAGCGAACAGTCCCGATAGCTATCGGGATGACAATTATTAAATATTATAGACTTATGAAAACATCATTTAAAATAGCACTTATATTATTATTAGTTCCAACATTGCTCTTTGCAACCGATGGAAAATATAGATACAAAAAAGAAAAGACAATCAAAAAAGAATTTAACGTAAACGCAAATGCAAATCTAAAAATAGATAATAGTTTCGGAAACGTAGATATTGTTTCTTGGAGCGAAAATCGGATTGTAATCGAAGTTCATATTACCACTGAGGGTAACAATGAAGTTACTATCAAAAAAAGATTGGATGCTATTGATGTCAATTTTATAGCAAGCCCATCTGCTGTTTCAGCAAAAACTATCTTCAATAAAAACGGTGGAAAAAATTGGTTTGGAAATAACAACAATACTTCCATGGAAATCAATTACACCGTTAAAATGCCAAGGACTAATAGTTTGGATTTAAATAACGACTACGGTTCTATTAATTTGAATAAACTAGAAGGTCACGCAAAAATAAGCTGTGATTATGGTCAGATGATTATTGGTGAATTAATGGCAGAAAATAATTTACTTAATTTTGATTATACATCAAAAACTACTATAGGTTATATGAAAAGCGGAAAAATAAATGCAGATTATTCTGATTTTACTTTAGATAAGGTTGGTAAATTAAACCTGAATGCTGATTATACCAATTCAAAAATAACAGAAGTTTCCAATATTAATTACAATTGTGATTACGGAAAAATAACTATTGAAAAAGTTGGGAGTTTATTGGGTAGAGGAAATTATATTAGCCATAAAATTGGAACCGTTTCAGGTGATTTAAACATCAATGCCGATTACGGATCAATTAAAATAGAACGCCTTACTCCTACTGTAAACAACGTGATTATTAAAGCCGGTTACACAGGTATTAATATTGGTTACGACAACCAATTAAACTTCAATTTCTCGATAGATATGAAATATGCAAGTTTAAATGGTAAAAGCAATTTAATCGTGCAACATAGTGACAAACGTAATAGCAGCGAAAAACTATCTGGTTTTTATGGAAGTGAAAATTCAGGAAACAATATTAATATTAACTCCAAATATGGAGGCGTAACTTTAACAAAACACTAATCTAAAATTAACGAAAAATGAAATCATTAATACATTACACACTAGCAATTACCTTATGTTTATTAAGCATTAATACAAGTATTGCACAAAATAAAAAAGTAAAAGGAAACGGAAATATCACCACAAAAACCATTACAACAGAAGATTATAGCGAAATAGAAGTTGTAGGATTTATGGATGTAACTTTAGTAACAGGAATCGAAGGTAGTATTACAATTAGCACCGACGATAACATTCACCAATATGTTGAAATAGAATCTAATAAAGGAGTTTTAAAACTAAAAATTAAAAATAATATAACTATTTCTACAAAAAATGGAGTAAAAATAACCGTACCATTTACAGCAATTAATAACGTATCGCTTATAGGTTCTGGAGATGTTGAAACAAATAACACTATTAACGCAACACATTTTAACACAAAAATAATAGGCTCTGGAGACATGAAATTAGACGTAACAGCAACCAGTATAGACGCTAAACTAACAGGTTCTGGAGATTTAAGATTAACAGGAAACGTTTCAGATTTAGAAATTAAAGTAACAGGAAGTGGTGACTTTGTTGGCAAAAACTTAAACGCAGAAAATGTAGAAGCGTATGTTTCAGGATCTGGAGATATAAGTGTAAATGCAACAAAAAAATTAAAAGCAAGAGTACACGGTTCTGGAGATATTACCTATTCAGGAAATCCAGCCGTTACAGATAAAAAAGTAATGGGTTCAGGCGATATTACTTCGCATTAAGAAACCAATTTATTTGAATACTAATTCCTAAATAATCAATTATAGATTATTAAAACCACTTTTTCGATATTGAAAGAAGTGGTTTTTTTATTAAATGTTTAAGATTCTATAATTTATTTCTTCCGTATCTTTAAGCAAACAAAAAAAGAATGCTTAAATCACTTATAATTACAACCATTATTCTAAGTTTTTTCATAGGTACTGCACAATCCAATACAGAAATTTATTTAATGAATATTTCATTTTCTGAAACAGAATTTACTATTTCAAATTTCAGAAATATCTCTAATAATGGAGGTTATGACAGTCAACCTTCTTTTGTAGATAATAACACGCTTTTATATGCAAGAACACAGCAAGGTCAAACAGATATTGCGAGGCATCTAATTTCTGACAATAATTATTACTGGATAAATCATGCTACTTCAGGAGGTGAATATTCTCCACATAATTTTCCTAAAAGCAAAAATGTTACTGCGGTAAGACTTGACACAACAGGTTTACAGCGATTGTATTTATACGATTTTAAAACGATGAAGCCAACATTATTAATCGAAAAGTTACAGGTCGCCTATTATTCATTTTTTGATGAAAAAACCGTTTTATCTTCCGTTTTAAGTGAAGGGAATTTGGATTTAGTAATTTCAAATATTTCCGAAAAAACAAACGATACGCTGGTTGAAAATGTGGGTAGATCCATACATAAAGTTCCAAATTCAAAAGAAGAAATGAGTTATACTTCCGTCAATGAAGATGAAAATATGGACATCTTTCAGCTTGATATGAATTCTTTAGAAAGCTTTTTCGTAGCAGAATTACCCATCGGAATACAAGATCATATTTGGTTAGATGAATCCAAATTATTGATTGGTAGTCGTGACAAATTATTTATGTTAGATTTATTCGGAAATGGTGATTGGAAGCAAGTAGCAGATTTATCTGAATATAACATTAAAGAAATCACTCGTTTAGCAATTAATCCAGACAGGACAAAACTGGCTATTGTTGCTGAAAAAAAATAAAATTCTAATTTTTAAAAACAAATTCCAAGAAGTTTTATGAAACATTTTATTTCTGTAATAGTATTTATTCTTTCATTTTCGGCTATTAGTCAAAATTTTACAAGACAAGATACCCTAAGAGGTAGCATCACTCCCGAACGTGTTTGGTGGGATTTACAACACTACAATTTAAAGGTAGAAGTAAAACCCGATGAAAAATTTATTTCAGGAAGCAATACAATTCGTTATATGGTTTTATCTGAAAACCAACGAATGCAAATCGATTTACAAACCCCTATGAAAATCGAAAAAGCAACTCAAAATGGAAAAGATTTAAAATTTACTTCGGAAGGAAACGCACATTTTATTCAACTTCTAGAAAAGCAAAATATTGGTAACGAAAACGAACTCACTATTTACTTTTCAGGAAATCCGAAAACTGCCGTAAGAGCTCCTTGGGATGGTGGATTTTCTTGGGAAAAAGACAACAACAGAATGCACTTTATCGCCACTTCCAACCAAGGAATCGGCTCCAGTATTTGGTGGCCAAACAAAGATCATCCTTATGACGAACCTGATAATGGCGTGGATATTTCGATAAAAGTACCTAAAGAATTTATGGCAGTTTCCAACGGAAGGCTTCAAAAAACAGATGAAGATTTAACTACCAAAACCTATCATTGGAAAGTTGTAAATCCAATAAATAACTACGGAATAAATATCAATATTGGAGATTATGTTTATTTTGGAGAAACCTTTAAAGGCGAAAAAGGAGATTTAGATATGGATTATTATGTGCTTCGGGAAAATATTCAGAAAGCAAAAAAACAATTCAAACAGGCACCGAAAATGATGGAAGCTTTTGAATATTGGTTTGGGCCTTATCCTTTTTACGAGGATAGCTTTAAATTGGTGGAAGTCCCTTATTTAGGTATGGAACATCAAAGCAGTGTTACCTACGGAAATAAATACCAAAACGGATATTTAGGTAGGGATTTATCAAGTACAGGTTGGGGATTAAAATTCGATTTTATCATTATTCACGAAGCAGGACACGAATGGTTTGCCAATAACATCACCAATAAAGACGTGGCAGATATGTGGATTCATGAAGGCTTTACGGCGTATTCTGAAAACTTGTATTTGGATTATCACTTCGGAAAGAAAGCAGCTGCAGAATATGTAATTGGTACTAGAATGATGATTCAAAACGACCGACCCATCATAGGAACTTACAACGTAAATCACGGAGGAAGTGGTGATATGTATTATAAAAGTGCCAATATTTTACATACGCTTCGGCAATTAATTGAAGATGATGAAAAATGGCGAAACATATTACGTGGTTTAAATAAAGAATTTCACCATCAAACTGTGACCACAAAACAGATTGAAGAATATATTTCTGAAAAATCTGGTATTGATTTAACTGAATTTTGGAATCAATATTTACGGACTACAGACATTCCTGAAGTTGTTTATAAAGTAAATGGAAAAGAATTAAAATTCAAATACAATAACATCGTTGAAGGTTTTGATATGCCTGTAATTATAATGATTAATGGAAAAGAGGAATGGATTTTTCCAAAGGCTGAATGGTCAACCAAAAAGTTTCCCAATGAAATTAAAAATATAAAAGTGAAAGCGGATTTTTATGTGGAATCGAAACAGATTTAAAAATAAAACTAAATAACTATCTTTATAAATAATTTTAGTAAAGATATCATTATGAAAAAATACATCTACATTATTTTTTTGTTTGTAATGTCAATAGCACAAGCACAAATTGTAACTATACCAGATGCCAACTTTAAATATGCTTTGGTAAATACGCTTTGTGTAGATACCAATGGGGATGGTAGTGGCGATAGCGATGCAGATATTAACGATGATGGTGAAATACAAGTAAGTGAAGCTGAAGCTGTTTTATGGTTAAAAATTTTTAATAATGGTATTGCTTCATTAGAAGGGATTCAAAGTTTTATAAACCTAGAATATTTGCAATGTGAAGAAAATCAAATATCAAACTTAGATTTTTCAAGTAATACAAGTCTAATCACCTTAAGATGTGATGATAACCAACTAACGAGTTTGAATGTTCTTCAAAACTTTAATCTTGAATTTTTAACTTGTACTGGCAATGATTTAACAAGTTTAGATGTAACTAATAACATTAATCTTAAACATTTAAATTTAAGTTTTAATAATTTATCTTATATTGATGTAACCCAAAACATTAATCTCGAATGGTTGCAATTAGACTTAAACCAATTAACAAGTATTGATGTAACTCAAAACCCTAACCTTTGGTGGTTAGGTTTATTTTCCAACCAATTAACTAGTCTTGATGTAACTCAAAACTTTAATCTTGAATTTTTGTTTTGCAATGGAAACCAATTAACAAATCTTGATGTAACTCAAAATTCAAACCTAGGAAGGTTATCTTGTAGAAGTAACCAATTAACATATTTAGATGTAACTCAAAACACTAACCTCTGGTGGTTAAATATTAGTGATAATCAATTTACAAATTTAGATGTTAGTCAAAACACAAACTTATCAAGGTTATTTTGCACTAACAATCAATTAACTAGCCTAAATGTTAAAAACGGAAATAACTCAAGTTTATATGCTTTATGGTCTTTTGATAATCCAAATTTAAATTGCATTCAAGTGGATGATGAAAATGAAACTAGACCTTATTGCGAAATGTATGATTACAATGGATGGTGTAAAGATGACTGGACTGTATATAGTGAGGATTGTAATTTAAACACAGAAGACTATTTAATTACAGATTTTACAATTTACCCAAACCCTACCCAAAATACAATATCTATAACTGCGACAGCGCAAATTGAAACTGTGAAAATAATATCACTTCAAGGACAACTCATTAATGAAACTTCCGATTCTTTTATTGATGTTTCTTCACTAAGTTCGGGAGTGTATTTTATACAAGTTTTAATAGAAGGTAAAACAATAACTAAGAAAATCGTTAAACTATAAGCTGAAAATAATTTTATTAAATGAAAACAAGAGCCTACTTCCAGTTTTATAAAGATGTGATTTTATATATTTTAATTTTTACATTTATATGTATGCTGCTGTTCGGAATTGCAGCTGCATTCTTAATATTCACCACTCTTGGAATATTTATAGGCTTTCTAGTATTCGAATTATTAAAGAAAAAAGAATATTACTTTTATTATAATCTAGGGATCACCAAATGGAAATTATTCAAAGCTGTATTTCTTATCAATTTAATCATTGGCGCGCCTATCGTTTTAATCCTTTTATTAATTACATCTTATTTTATTGGCAACACTTCAATTATATAAGGCTAAGAAATCCTTTGGAAAAAAGGAGGTTTTAAAAGAGATTTCTTTTAAAATTAAAACTGGAGAAATACTAGGCATCTTCGGAAGAAACGGCTGCGGGAAATCCACCCTTTTAAAGATAATTTTCGGGACTTTAAAAGCTTCAGAAATTGACTTGCATTTAGATGGCATTTCGATAAACCCTTTGAAGCTTATACCCAAAAAGAAGATAGCTTATTTGCCTCAACATTCCTTTTTACCCAGAAGTAGTAAGGTGAGAGATTTAATTCCTATTTATTTTCCTAGGGAAGAAAAACAAGATGCTATTTTTTACGATTCACAAATAGCATTAATCACTTCAAAAAAAGTAGGAGAATTATCTATAGGACAGCTGCGTTATTTTCAAGTTTTGTTAATTGGACATTTAGATCGCGATTTTCTGCTTTTCGATGAACCATTTTCTATGATTGATCCTTTATATAAAGTGAAAATTAGTGAATTGTTAGTTCAACTTCAACAACATAAAGGCATCATTATCACAGATCATTATCATGATGATGTATTGAATATAACTACAAATAACATTATTTTAAAAGATGGTTTTAGTCATAAAATAAATTCAAAAGAAGAACTTAAAAAAATGGGATACCTATCTAAAATATCTTAGTTAATTATTTGATTTTATAATTATGTCAATAGAAGTTAAAACTAGTGCTAAGAAGTTTATAAAATGCTAAGCATACATAGTCCCTTTCAAAATATACTATCTTTGCACAAATTCTATGTAAAACGTTTTTATGCACTTTAGTGACCTTAATCTAAACAAACCTCTCTTAAAAGCTATTTTTGAGAAAAATTATGAAACTCCTACAGAGAT
>CAZIMW010000113.1:0-8892 GCA_964540425.1 uncultured Flavobacterium sp. | reverse complement strand
TGATAAGTAATATTTTGAATTGATTTGTCCAAAAACTTTTAAATTATTGATAAGTAAATTTATTATAAAAATTAAATTAAATATTTATTTTAAAAATAATTACTAATTCTAATTTTTCTTTATCTATTTCTATTTTATTATTGTCTGATTTTAAATTGTTTCCAGTTGCCATTTTAAACATTCCTGATAGAAATTCCATACCTTTATTCATTACAGTTTCCATTTCTTCAAGTTTTTTAATTCGTTCTATCTTTTCTTGTTTTTGCTCTTCCGAAACTAATTTTTGTTCTTCGGTATTTACAAATTCGATAATTTCCTCTTCGGAATTATCAATTATCGATTGTTTTTCAATGTTATCTTTAGTAAATTCTTGCATAGACAATTCTAGCTCTTGCAGAAACTGTGCTCTTCCTTTATCCGAAAAGTCAACTGTTTGTAAAGTTGAATCGTAATTTAAAACATTGTCAAAGAGTTCTTGTTTTGCCATTAATCCTGAGGCAATTTTCATTTCAATAGAATCTTTGGTAATAAAATTAACAACTGTTAAATGCTCATTTTTTTGTCCCAATCTATCAATTCTGCCTATTCGTTGGTTTTTCTTTGCAGGATTCCATGGCAATTCAAAATTAATTACAGTATCTGCCATTTGAAGATTTAGTCCAGCACCACCAGCTTCAGTAGATAAGAATACACGGCATTTATCGTTTTGCTCAAACTCATTAATTAAGGCTTGTCGTTTTTTTACAGGTACTTTTCCGTTTAGTTTGGTATAACCAATATTATTTTCTTGCAATAAATCGCTTATTAGTTTATGGGATTTTATCCATTCAGAAAAAATAATGATTTTTCGTTGGTTGTTTTTTAAATCTAATTTTTCAAATAATACTTCTTTTAATTCTGATAATTTAGGCGAAAAATTGGTGTTTTCATCTATTAAATAAGTAGAGTTACAAACCATACGCATACTTTGTAAAAGCATAGTTAGTTTTTGCCAATCAAAGGAAGTTTTAAACTTTTTACGTAATATATTTGCTACTCCTCTTGCATAAGAAGCGTGTAACTCTCTTTGTTTTGGGTGCATTGCAACAGGAACTGTAATTTCATTTACATTGTGCATTTGCTCGACAACTTCTTTTTTGGTTCTTCTTAAAAGTATCGGTTTTATTTTATTTTTAAGGTCTTGTAAATTGGTGTATCCTGTAATTTTATTTTTTGAAGTTTTATCAAAGTAACAATGTTGGTATGAAAACTCCCACATTGGTGTGAGCATTTTTGTGTCTAAAAATTCTACAATAGAATATAGGTCTATTAATTTATTTTCTATAGGTGTTCCTGTTATTACTAAACCGTGCTTTTTCTGAAGTGATTTCACTGCATTTGCTGTAATTGTTTCGTAATTTTTTATTCGTTGTGCTTCATCGAGTATAATAAAATCATAATCTGCTTTATTAATAACATCTTTATCTCTTAATACTGTTTCGTAATTAATAATGTGAAAGTAATTGGTATCGTTTAGATAAACTTCTTCACGTTGCTCGGGAAAACCATAAACTACGGTTGCTTTTTCGTTAGAAAATTTTTCGATTTCATCTTTCCATTGATCTTTAAGTGATGCTGGACAAATAATTAAACAGCGTTCAAACTCAAAAAGTTGTTTTTTAGCAATTGCTGTTCCAATGGCTTGCAGGGTTTTTCCTAAGCCCATTTCGTCTGCAATTATTGCCCCTTTTTTGTAGGTTGCAAATTCAATTCCTTTTTTTTGATACGGAAATAATGTTGCTTTAATTGAAGATAAATCTATTGTAGTACTTTCTTTAAGTTGCTTGATAATCCTTTCATCAAAAGCTTTTTCCACTAAGTTGTAAACCTCTGTACGAATAACAATGTTTTCGAAATTTTCGGTTTGTTTTATAAAATGCAAGAAATCTGTTATGTTTTCTTTGGTGTAATTGCCTTTTTTATCAAAATAAATATCGATAAGCGACTGTGTATTTACCTCTAAAATAGTTGGATAATAATATTGTAATTCTGTATTGTTAAGTGGATTTAAAAAAACATCAACAAAAGGGTAATCGGTTAAATTAAATTTAGATAAATCAAGAGTTTTTAATTCGGAAAAAGCATAAATTAAGTGCTTACAGATACCTAATTTATTTTTATTATAATCAGGGCAAGTACAATGTCCTTTATCGTTTTTATAATCTCTAAAAGTTAATTTGTATTTTATATTTCGTTCTGTTTCTATAAGATGTTCTCCATAAATGTTTTTGGAAAAAGTTAATCGGAATTTTTCGGAAAATGCTTTTTTCCTCCGTTCTTCCAATACTCTTTTCATCATGCCTTCTCTTGTATATTGTTTGCCAGAAAGCATTTTATTAGAGGTATTGGATGTGTAGTTTATAAAAATATCTTCTAAATTTATAAGCACAGCTATTCTATGTGTGCAAATTTCTTCAGATTTACATTTACAATTTAATTCGTATCTAAAACTACTTTCATCGTTTTCAACTGTGTCAACGGAAACGTTATATATTGTATTATTATCCTCTACATCAAACTCATAATAATCTCTACCTTGCGATAAAATTTGGACATTATCGTATTCGTAAAGGTTTTTTCCAACGTTAAATTTTTCTTTAGAAATTTTAGATTTAATAAAGGTAATTTGTTCTTGTAACGATTTTAATTTTAAATTAATGACTGTTTTATTCATTTTACAAATAGTTTTTCACTTAAATTGAGTGTAAAAATACAAAAACTCAATTATTATTTCTCTCCTGTAAACTAAAGAATTATGAATTACACAATTTTTAAACCCCTTTTGTCTGAAAAAAACATCAAATTGTAACTTCTAAATTTGTATTTACTACTTAAATTTAAGATGTGTTTGACTACTAAGACTTCAGATTTTGTATCAACTTAATCGTTTCAACTGCTTCTTTTACATCATGAACTCGTAAAATTGAAGCTCCTTTTTGCAAAGCAATTGCGTGTAAAGCTGTGGTTCCGTTTAAGGCTTCATTAGCTGAATTTCCTAGAGTTCTGTAAATCATCGACTTTCTAGAAACACCTATCAATAAAGGGATTTCTAACATATTGAATGCTTTTAAATTTGAAAATAATTCAAAGTTCTGTTCAGTTGTTTTTGAAAATCCAAACCCTGGGTCGGCAATTAAATCGTTGATTCCGAAGGAGCGAGCTTTGGTAATTTTTTCAGAAAAATAAAATAGTACTTCCTTTATTAAATCATTATAATTGGTGTTTTGCATCATCGTTTCTGGAGTTCCGCGCATGTGCATTATAAGGTACGGAATTTGTAATTCGCTAATTGTTTTAAACATGTTTTTGTCCAAATTTCCGCCCGAAATATCATTGATTATTGCTGCTCCAACTTCTACCGTTTTTTTTGCAACTTCAGCTCTAAAGGTATCGATGGATAAAACTGCTTTGGGAAATTCCTTCAAAATTAATTTTACAACAGGTAGAACTCGTTGTATTTCTTGTGTTTCAGAAACAAATTTAGAACCCGGTCTAGAGCTGTAACCTCCTAGATCTAAAAAAGTCGCTCCTTCTGTTAACATCTTTTCAGCTTGAAAAAGAATATCTTTATCAGAACCTAGCTTTCCGCCGTCATAAAACGAATCGGGCGTGAGATTTAAAATCCCCATAACTTTGGGTGTTGATAAATCAATGAGCTTACCTTTACAATTAATTGTTTTCAATTTTTTAATTTGATTTATTTAAGCGAAATTTACGCAAAATCTTAGAGACCTAATGGCAGATACTTCAAAACAATACGATAAAATTATTAAAACCTGTAGAAACTTGTTTATCAGCAAGATGAAAGACTACGGAAGTGCTTGGCGAATTTTAAGGCTTCCTTCGTTGACCGATCAAATTTTTATTAAAACCCAACGAATACGAGGTTTGCAACAAAATAAAGTTCAGAAAGTAGCTGAAGGACAAGTAAGTGAGTTTATAGGAATTATCAATTATTCTATTATGGCTTTGGTGCAATTAGAAAAAGGAGTGGTAGAACAACCCGACCTTAATTTGGAAGATGCGATAATAGAATACGATAAAAATGTTGTTGAAACCAAGCAATTAATGATGGATAAAAATCACGATTACGGAGAAGCTTGGCGAGATATGCGAGTTAGTTCGTTAACCGATTTGATACTTCAGAAACTATTAAGAGTAAAACAAATTGAAGATAATAAAGGGAAAACATTGGTTTCGGAAGGGATTGATGCGAACTATCAAGATATGATTAATTATGCGATATTTGCTTTAATTCTTCTTGACGAGAATTAATTACTTCTTTTGAAGATAGTACTCTGAGCCCGCCTTGCCGGCGAGGCAGATGTTTTTATAAGAAAACGTATCGAAGAGTACAGAATTTAATATTTGAATTTATTTTTTATGAAAAATATAGTAAACATTTCCCGAACATTAGTCGGTACCTTATTCATCATAAGTGGATTAATAAAGTTAAATGATCCTGTTGGATTTTCATTTAAACTAAAAGATTATTTTGCACCAGACGTTTTAAATTTAGAAGTATTTGTACCCTACGCATTGCTAATTGCCATATTTGTGGTGATTTTTGAAGTGATGCTGGGAGTAATGTTATTATTGGGATATGCTAAAAAATTTACTATTTGGAGTTCATTGGCAATGATTGTTTTCTTTACGTTTCTAACGTTTTACTCAGCGTATTTTAATAAAGTAACCGATTGTGGTTGCTTTGGAGATGCAATAAAATTAACGCCTTGGGAATCATTTTCAAAAGATATTGTCCTTCTAGTCTTGTTGTTAATTATTTACTTCGGAAGAAAATATATTCAGCCACTTTTTTCGAAAAATAGGGGAAGAATTTTAGTTTACCTTTCTTTTATTGGATGCATGATATTGGGGTATTATGTGTTGCAACACCTTCCGATTGTAGATTTTAGACCTTATAAAATAGGAAATAATATTACTGAAGGAATGTCTTATCCTCCCAATGCACAACAACCTATTTTTGAATATCACTGGACCTTTACCAACAATGGAAAAGAAAAAGTGGTGGTTACTAATGGTAGTTTTCCCAAAGAAGAAGGTGAATACACCGTTGAAACAATAATGATTGAAGAAGGGTACGAACCACCCATTCACGATTTTACGATGGAACGCGATGGAGAAGACTATACTGAAGCTCTTTTAAATGAAGAACACCTAATTGTTGTGGTAGCTTATAGTTTAGGTAATTCTGAAAAGGAAGGCTTTAATAATATTAGAGAAGCTACCAATAAAGCTATAAAAAAAGGTTATAAAGTTATTGGATTATCATCTTCAAGTCAAGAAGCAACAGAAGAATTAATGGCAGAATACAAACTAAATTTCAAATTTTATTTCTGTGATGAAACCGCTTTAAAAACGATTATTCGGGCAAATCCTTCCTTAATGGAATTACAAAAAGGAACCATCAAACAAAAATTGCATTGGAATGATGCTGCAGATTTAAAACTGGAAACCTTACCGACAGCAAAACCAAAACTAAATTTCAAATTAAAAAGGCAGTTGGATAGTATAATGGTATTGGATCAAAAGTATAGAAAAGGAGACTTAAGAGCCAATTGGAGTAAACAATTAAAAATAGACAGTTCAAATACTCTTTTTATTGAAAAAATTTTTAAAGAATATGGTTACCCAGGAAAGAGTTTAGTTGGTCAATCTAATAGAGTGGCTTGGTATGTAATTCAGCATTCAGACAAAATTTCTGAATATTTAGAGTTAATGAAAGAAGCAGCTAAAAAAGGAGAATTACCAAAAAGAAATGTTGCAATGATGGAAGATAGGTACTTGATGCGTAATGGGAAAGAACAAATTTATGGCACGCAAGGAACTACATTAAAATATAATACAGATAATCCAATACGTTTAATTTGGCCAATAAAAGATGTAGAAAATGTAAATAAAAGACGATTAGAAATTGGTTATAATGCTACTATCGAAGAATACGCAAAACGATTATATGGAGATGAATTTGTTTTTAAAAACTATACTTTAGAAGAAATAGAAACAATAAAAAATAATTAAATGCTCAGTTATTTACTTCAAAAAATAGGTTATGCTTTATTAACACTTTTTGGAGTAGTAACAGTGATTTTTTTATTGTTTAATATTCTTCCAGGCGACCCAGCTCGGATGATGTTGGGGCAAAATGAAACTGCCGAACAGGTTGCCATTGTAAAGAAAAAATATGGTTTTGACCAACCGCTTTATAAACAATATTTATATTATCTAAATGATTTATCACCTTTATCATTTCATAATAATAATGAAGATGATTATACATTCCTTTCCGAAAAAAAATACAATGCTACTAAGTTGTTTTCAGTTGGAAAAACAGTGGTGGTTATAAAAGCTCCTTATTTACGAGAATCCTTTCAGAAGAATGGAAAAAAAGTAAGTTCCGTTATTTCTGAAACCTTACCCAATACTTTTATTTTGGCGGTTTCGGCAATTACAATTGCAATGATATTAGGTGTATTATTGGGAATTGTTTCAGCAATGTATAAGGACAGTTGGTTGGATAAATTAATTCAATTAGTAAGCACATTTGGAATGAGTGTTCCTTCGTTTTTTAGTGCGATTATTTTTGCTTGGTTATTCGGGTTTTTATTACACGAATATACAGGCTTAAATATGACAGGAAGCTTGTACGAAGTAGATGACTTTGGCGAAGGGAAGTACATTCAATGGAAGAATTTAATTTTACCTGCCATCGTTTTAGGAATTCGACCTTTGGCGGTGGTGAGTCAGTTAATGCGAAATTCCTTATTAGAAGTAATGTCCGCCGATTATATAAGAACAGCTAAGGCAAAAGGCTTAAAACTCTTTACCATCATCAGAAAACACGCATTAAAAAACGCAATGAATCCGGTGGTGACGGCAATTTCGGGATGGTTTGCATCTATGTTAGCAGGAGCAGTTTTTGTAGAGTATATTTTTGGTTGGAACGGACTCGGAAAAGAAATAGTAGATGCCTTAAATACTTTAGATTTACCTGTAATTATGGGAGCGGTTATTGTGAGTGCTACTTTGTTTATAATAATTAATATTTTTGTAGATATAATTTATGGATGGTTGGATCCGAAGATACGGAGTTAGTACTTAGTCTTCAGTTGGCAGTATTCAGTATGATTTTTGGTGATTTAATAATTAATACAACTTTGTAACCTCTGTAAAAACCTTAGTGAATTTTGTGGTTAGAAAAGAAAAAAATGAGATTCCTGCTTTCGCAGGAATAAGTTAATTTAATAAGACCCCTGCTGTAGTTTATATTGAGCGGAGTCGAAATACGGACATATTATGAGAAAAAATATAGTAGCAGGAAACTGGAAAATGAACAATGATTTGGCAGCGACTAGAACATTGATTTCAGAATTAGAAAATCAAGTAAAAACATCGGGAGCAGAAATGATGATTGCACCTACGTTTACTAATTTAATAGAAGCTTCAAAATTATTAAAAGAAAGCGATATTGAAGTCATAGCACAGAATATGCACTTTGCAGAAAATGGTGCTTACACAGGTGAAATTTCAGCAGGAATGTTAAAAAGTATCGAAGTTTCTACGGTGATTTTAGGACACAGTGAACGCCGAGAATATTTTAATGAAGACGATGCAATTCTAAAACAAAAAGTAGATGCTGCATTAGAAAACGAAATGCGAATTGTTTTCTGTTTTGGAGAAAAATTAGAAGATCGAAAATCTGGAAATCATTTTAATGTGGTAGAAGGTCAAATTAAAAACGCCCTGTTTCATTTAGAGGCAGAAAGTTGGAAATCCATTGTTTTGGCTTATGAACCTGTTTGGGCAATAGGAACTGGAGAAACTGCTTCGCCAGAACAAGCACAAGAAATGCATGCTTTTATTAGAAATTTGGTAAAATTAAATTACAATGATACGGTTTCATATAATGTTTCTATTCTATACGGCGGAAGTGTAAAGCCAGCCAATGCTAAAGAAATCTTCAGCAATCCAGACGTAGATGGCGGATTAATTGGAGGTGCTGCTTTAAATGCCGAAAGTTTTATGGCAATTGTAAATGCTCTTTAAAACACTTTTATAATTCTTTAAAGTTTTTTTTGAAATATTTCTGTCTTTGCGAGCCTTTTTAGGCGTGGCAATCTCATGATTAAAACTAAATTTATAAGATCATTTCACTCGTTCCTCGTTCGTGAAGACATCATTTTAGTCATATGCCCTCGGTCTTCCTGTCTTCTGTCTTTGCGAGCCTTTTTAGGCGAAGCAATCTCCTGATTATTATCTAAATTAATCACATACTAGTTTTCTAAGGGTATTCCCTGAGTTTTATAATTCAGAGAATACCCTTACTTATTTTTTATGGTTTGGTGCTAGCTTGCAAACAATTAATAACCACTAAATAACAAGTTATGAAAACAATTATTTTTACATTAATCATTCTATTTGCAGGTAGCACCATTGCACAATCTTTTGAAGAAATAGATTCAGGTGTTTTTGCTGGAGCCCAATATCCATCTATTGCAATTGCAAATATCGATGCAGAACTAAATACTAGCCCAGAAATAATTATTAATGGGAATGGTGATGCTTCATGGAGGACACATTTATATGCAAAAGACGAAAACGGAAACTATCAAAATATAGAAGCTACATTTCTTGATGGAGTAAATTCATGGTCAGCAGTGGCATTTGCTGATATTGATAGTGATGGTGATCAAGATTTATTAATAACTGCGCATGGTGCCTATTACACCAAATTATTTCAAAATAATGGTCTAGGAATCTACAATGAAATTTCAACAAATATTGCAAATGTTTCACAAGGAGCAATTGATTTTTTTGATATGGATGGAGATG
>CAZIMW010000112.1:0-8982 GCA_964540425.1 uncultured Flavobacterium sp. | reverse complement strand
AACTTTCCTTTTTGACCACCGAGGCAGAGCCTCGGGGAATTCTTTCGATTAAACAAAAGATAATTTAAATATTAGTTTGTCCGATTAAAAATATTAAAAATCACTCAAAGTAAACAATACAGAGGATTTAAGATTATAAAGATAGTACACCTTGTATTCTTCATTTGCGAATCAGGATGTTATTAATCAAAATAACAAAAAAATCAGACTGTTTATCAATTAATTACAATTTGACTTGGTTCTTGGGTCTTATGTCTAATAGCAAAGCGGTCTTATCTCTTTTGTCGGACAGTAATGATTAAATATATTTCCTTAAATTCTCTAGCATAATTAAAGTCATACCTTCTAAGGTAGTATTGTTTTTCCAACCCCAATCCTTTTGAGCTTCTGAATCATCAATACTTTGTGGCCATGAATCGGCAATTTCTTGTCTAAAATCTGGTGCATAGGACATTTCAAAATTTGGAACTTGTTTCTTTACGCTTTCAGCAATTTCTTCAGGACTAAAACTAATTCCAGTAAGATTATAGGAGCTTCTTACTTTAATACTTTCTTTTGGAGCTTCCATTATAGAAAGAGTCGCTCTTATCGCATCATCAATATACATCATTGGAAGGGTGGTTTTTTCACTTAAAAAACAAATGTATTTTCCGTGTTTTAAAGCTTTATGATAAATATCCACTGCATAATCAGTAGTCCCACCACCAGGCAAAGTTTTATAACTAATCAATCCTGGATACCGAATACTTCTTACATCAACGTCGTATTTATTAAAATAATATTCACACCAACGCTCACCTGCTTGCTTGCTAATACCATAAACGGTAGAGGGTTCCATAACCGTTTTTTGTGGTGTGTTGGTACTAGGAGTAGTAGGTCCAAAAACTGCAATACTAGAAGGCCAAAACACTTTTTTAATTTTTTTATCCTTTGCTAAATTAAGCACATTAAAAAGGGAATTCATATTCAAATTCCAAGCACGCATTGGAAATTTTTCGGCAGTTGCAGAAAGCATTGCAGCCAATAAATAAACATCGGTAATTTCATATCGAATCACAACATCTTCAATCGCCTTATAGTCCATTGCGTCTAAAACCTCAAACGGGCCGTATTTACCAAGAGTACCGTCATCATCTCTTATGTCGGTTGCAATTACTTTATGATTACCAAATTTTGCTCTAAGTTTTAGGGTTAAATCGGTTCCAATCTGTCCAGATGCACCTATTATAAGTATTCTTTTTTTCAAAATATATCGATTTTAAAGTGCTGTAAAGATACAAAATATCTATCCTTTTACATTACCAATTTTTTAACTTTAATCTACGCTAGAACTTGTATATTTGCTTGACACAATAATTAAAATGAAGTACTTTTTAGTTATATTTATAACGCTATTTATTATCTCTTGCAAAAACTCTTCTGAAGAGAGCACAGCACTCCCAGAGAATCAAAAAACAAACAATTTTCTATATGGAGATATAGATTATAAATTTTCTACGCTATCAGAAAATTCAAAAACAGAAGTAATGCGTTGGGGTGCTTTTGAAGATTTTGAAACACAAGCAAAAGCAATAAACGGAAACACCATCGAGTCTATAAAAGAAAAAACAAAACAAATGGTTTCGCTATTAGATTCTATAACTAAAAAAATTCCTGATACTTTATACACAAAAGCAATTCATTCTAGGGTTATTGTTGCGAAAACTAGAAGTAACTTATTAAACCAAGAAGTAAATAAAGTCCGTATTGACTCGGCAAGGCTTCAAGAATACATTAATGAAACGAATATTTCTGTTAATAATTTAATTGTTCAAATCAATGAAAAATTTCAGAAAGATGCTATTGATTTTCAGCGAATAGATAACGAAAAACAAGAACTTGAAAATCAAAAACGTTTTTTAGATTCTGTTTATAAAGCTGAATTGCAAGACCAAAAAAAATAAACGGTAACAAAACCGATTTAATCATACTAATTACTAAAATTATAAATTATGAAAATAACTATTTTTAAAACTTCATTAGTTGCAACATCTCTGGCTTTAGCAATGGTGTCTTGTGGTGACGCTAGTAAAGAAAAAGAAGTTTTATCAAAATCAGACGAATTACCACACGGAATTATCCTTGAAAATATGGATACCACGGTAAGTCCGAAAGATGATTTTTACAATTATGTAAACGGAAATTGGGTGAAAAACACAAAAATTCCCGACGACCAAACTCGTTGGGGTGGATTTGGAGTACTTCGAAAAAAAACCGATTATGATATGTTGGCTATTTTAGATAAAGCACAAAAAAGCAACAAATATTCTGCCACAACAGATCAAGCAAAAGCCATGATGATTTTTGAATCTGAATTGGACATCAAAGCAAGAAATAAAGTAGGAATCACTCCTCTTAAACCCGCATTAAACAAGATTGAAAGTATTAAAACTCTTGAAGATTTTCAAGAAGTAATGACAAAAAATGCGGTTTCAATATTCCAACCTTTCTTTGGGATTGCGGCATTTTCTAATCCGAGTAATAGCTCCATGAATTCTGCCTATTTATACCCAGGAAGTCTAGGTTTACCAGAAAGAGATTATTATTTAAAAACAGATTCGGCATCGGTTAAAACAAGAGAGCAATATGTAGCTCATATTACAAGAATGCTTCAGTTTTTAGGTGATTCTAAAGAAGACGCACAATCGCAAGCAAAAACAATTTTAGCTTTTGAAACAAGATTAGCAGAACCTAGGTTAGATAAAGTAGCAAGTCGTGATTTCAGAAATTTCAACAATCCTAAATCTGTTTCCGAATTACAACAAATGGTTCCTTCCATACAATGGAATAAAGGATTTGCCAATATGGGTATTCCTAAAAAAATCGACACTATAATTGTAATGCAACCTGTATATATGGATGTTGTAAACACTATTTTTACGGAAGGAAATGTTGAAACCTGGAAAACAGTAATGCGTTGGGCAACACTAAACGGAAGCGCTGGAATGCTAACTACCGAAATTGAAGAAGCAAACTGGGATTTCTATTCAAAAACTTTAAACGGAGCAAAAAAACAAAAACCAGCAAAAGAGCGTGCTTTAGCAACCGTTAATAATACCGTTGGAGAAGCTTTAGGGAAATTATATGTGGACGAAATGTTTCCTCCAGAAGCAAAAATAAAAGCCGAAAAAATGGTTGCCAATGTAATTTTGGCTTATAAAAATAGAATAAACAATTTGGATTGGATGAGCCCAGAAACCAAAGTAAAAGCAATTGAAAAATTAGATAAATTCACCGTTAAAATTGGTTATCCTAACAAGTGGAAAGACTATTCTACCTTAAATGTACTTGAAGGAAACACCTATTACGACAATATGATTGCAGTTAGCGAATGGGGATTAAAAGAAAATTTTGCTAAAATTGATGAACCTGTAGATCGTACCGAATGGGGAATGTCACCACAAACGGTAAATGCCTATTTCCAACCTTTTAATAATGAAATAGTATTTCCAGCAGCGATATTACAACCTCCATTTTACGATTATAAAGCAGACGACGCTGTAAATTATGGTGGAATTGGAGCCGTAATTGGTCACGAAATATCTCATGCTTTTGACGATAGTGGTTCTCGTTTTGATGCCAACGGAAACCTTGTAAACTGGTGGACAGACGAAGACCTTAAAAACTTTACAGAACGAGGCAATCAATTAGCTGCACAATATAGTGCTGTGGAAGTATTGCCAGGAGTTTTTATAGACGGTAAATTTACTTTAGGTGAAAATATTGGAGATCTAGGTGGTATTTTAGGAGCGTATGACGGATTGCAAAACTATTATAAAGAAAACGGAAGACCAGACGATATCGATGGTTTTACTGCAGAACAACGGTTTTTTATGAGCTGGGCAACGGTTTGGAGAACTCTTCAACGTGAAGAATCGTTAAGAACACAAATAAAAACCAATGTGCATTCGCCAGGAAGATGGAGAGCAACACAACCTTTGGTAAATGTAGATGCTTTTTATAAAGCTTTTGATATAAAAGAAGGTGATGGAATGTTTGTGCCTGAGGAAGATCGAGTTCGTATTTGGTAGATTTTATAACCTAACAGGTTTTGAAAACCTGTTAGGTTTTCTATAACAAAGCTCACTAAAAAAATACTTAGTGAGCTTTGTAGTTTTATACCTTTAGCGCAATGTATCATTAACCTTTAAACGCAAAGCATCCACATCAATTGTTTTTTTAACAGCAATAGCATCTGTCACCACAAAAGGTTTTGGCATCATATTTTCTGCTCTTTTGTTAATAGAGAATTGGGGATGACTTAATAAATCATACGAATATTCCATCACAATAAAGTTTACATCTTGATCTTTTGGGATGGTATAAGAAACCTCCAAACTATCATTATCCGAAATATAATAACGCACCAACTCTTTACTTTTAATCTTTTGAGAATTATCGTTTTCATTTGTCTCTTTAGGTAAACTTTGTCCATTAAAAGACAGTGAATTGAAATTTATATCTTCTTCAGTATAAAGACTAATCTGATTGACGTGACGCTGCGGAATAATAGTAAAAGTTATGTTTTTAAGCCCATTAATAATGGTGTCTTTCTTTAATTCTGTTTTAAATAAAGGGATGTTTTTTTTTGGTGCTTTAACCGCATAGGTATAACCACTGCTGTATTTGCTTCCGGAAGCACTTTCAATATATTTTGAAGCTTCTTCAGGATCTTCACCTAAATATCCTGCCGTCCAATCGTCACCCATTTCATCATAGGTTGCCCAATAGGATTCACCTTTATCAGCATCTTGGTAATATATTAAACTGTTTGGTTTTTGTCTTTCTGAAGTGAAATTACTCGACAAATGTGCTTTAACAAAGAATACAATTGCTAATAGATAGAAAACAATTGACAGCCCTCTTTTAATTTTATAAAACCCAAAAACTGGAAGTAGTAAGCCAAAAAGAAGCACTGTAAAAATAGTACTTGCCATCAACATTTTTAATCCCAATCCAACAGGGAAAAATTGAATATGCGGTGCAAATAAGAAAATAGCTAAAGCTCCCAATAAAGTCATTAATAGTAAATTTGGCTTTTGTTGACGAATTAAAATCCAAAGGGAAAGCAAGCCAAAAAACACAGGAAGAATAAAAAACCCAGCTCCTTTTAAATAAATTGCCACCAACATATTAATCAGTAACCAAAAGAAAAGTGGAGCGATTAATAAACTTGCAACATTGGTGTTTTTTGAAAATCGTTGGTAAATTCCGAAGATAATCCCAAGCGTAAGCATGACAAAAAACCAAATGTAAGTATGACCGTTATAGGTAAAACCGTGTTGAATTTCTTCGTATTGCGGATACAAATTCATTATTAATTTCCAACCATAATAACCTACCAAACCAGAGATAATTAGTGCTAATAAAAACGGTACAAACCCTTTTAATATTGATTTTCCTGTAAGCACTCTTTTTCTTATTCCGAAGAGAATTAATACCACAAACAAAACAATTGCAATAATAACCATAGGCATTACCCAAGAAAACGGATAACTAATCATTTTTAATAAAGGTACATTTATATAAACGTAATCTTCATCTGATGTCAAGTTTGAAAGGTCAGCATCAGCAAAATAATGAACCAATGGCAGTAAATATTCTCCTTGATGTTGTAAGGTATTTCTATCTAAATTTTCATAATTATCATTAGCGGTATGGTAATCAAAATGATCATCGATAAAAGCAAAAAAATAGCCTTCAATATTTCCATCTTCTCTAAAAACAGTAGAATCGGTATCATTTGGAAGCATTTTATAGATACTATACGTAAGTGATGAAGCTGTTGGGTATTTTACATCCGCTTCCATAAATGCTTTGATTAGCTTTTTGTTTCCGTTGTTAGTTTCTATAATCATATTGCTTGGTCCACCGCTTCCTCTGGCTTCAAAATTTAATGCCAATCCAATATCTTTTGCCCAAGGATGTCTATTTACAAATAATCGAGCACCATCTAATCCTACTTCTTCCGCATCTGTAATTACTACAATAATATCATTTTTAGGCGTTTTCCCGCTTGCAATGTATGCTCGCAGGGTTTCCAAAATAGTTACAACACCGCTTCCTGCATCACTTGCTCCAAAAGACGGAGTTAATGCACTGTCGTAATGCGACAATAATAACAAAGCTTTTCCGTTTCCAGAACCTTTCATTTTTGCAATGATATTTTTAGGTTTATCGAGGCTTTTCCATTTTGGATTCATTACAAAACCTTCTTGAACTTGTGTTTCTAAACCTAATTTTTTTAGCTGTTCAACTATATATTCTCGTACGCGTTCGTGTTCTTGTGTGCCGATATAATGTGGTGCTTTGCTAATTTCTTTTAAAGGAATTAAAGCTCTTTCTGAAGAAAATTCTGTATCAGAAATCGTAGCAGGCTCACCATTTTGAGGCATTAAGCTATAAAAGCTATAGTAAATTAAGCCAGCAATTAATAGTAAGGAAAGTAGGGATTGAAAGCGTTTCATATTTGAAATATTAGAAGTTTAAAAGTACTAATTATTTTTCAGAAGAAAGGCTTGTTAATGAAATTGAAAGGGATGCATTTATTTTTTGACTACCTTTAAAGGTCTAAATAGCTAGTATTATGGGAATTAAAAGTTTTATGGGAAAGCGGGCAAAGCCTGAAAATAAATCGGAACAAATTAAAGTTTCCGATTATATGACACGAAATTTGATTGTTTTTAATCCGAAGCAATCCGTATTAGAAGTAATGGATCAATTGATTAAACACCGTATTTCCGGTGGTCCTGTTGTGAATGAAAATCACGAATTGGTGGGAATTATTTCGGAAGGAGATTGCATCAAACAAATTAGTGAAAGCCGTTACTACAATCAACCTATGGAAAACATTAATGTGGAAGAGCATATGATAACCAATGTTGATACTATTAGTGGCGATATGAATATTTTTGATGCTGCCGAGAAATTTCTTCAATCAAAAAGAAGGCGTTTCCCAATTATTGAAGATGGAAAATTAGTTGGACAGATAAGTCAAAAGGATATTTTAAAAGCGGCGCTTCAACTAAAAGGACATAGTTGGTAAAAATTGGATATGCACTTCGACTCCGCTCAGTGACCAAATCATAAAGTCAAAAAAGAACACAAAAAAAACCTACTAGGTTTTCAAAACCTAGTAGGTTAATTTTTATTTTAAAATATACTAGTTAGATTTTAATTCAATTTCATCTAACTCATAAGAGCCATCAAAACCTTCATCATCACTTCCTTGATATCTAAAAGCAATATGTCCTGTTCCTGTGATACAATCTAGGCTTACATTTCCTGAAGGAAACCAATCGCCAAAAAAGTCATCATCTTCAACTATATAAGCTGCGGGAATTAAATTCCAAGTTGCAGAAGCTATATTACTTGGAGTTCCGTCCCAATTGTCAGAAAACAATAAGTTTAAAGTACTTCCGTCTGCAAAACTATTGGAAGTTTTAAAGTTAAGAGTTTCTCCGTCTTGGGCATCAAAATCGAATTCTGGTGTAATTAACCAAGCAATTGTGCTATCGTCACCTGAGCCAAATGAGCCAATGGTGGCAGACAGTCCTAAAGAACTATTTGTACCATCATTAAAGAATGTTCTCCATTCCCTTGAGCCTTCTTCTATATAATTTGTCCAGCCATTTCCTGTAATTGGTGTTCCTTCGGTTTGCGATTCAAAAAATTCGCTAAACAATTCGTTTGCTCCTGTTGAGGTTGCAATCCCGCAATCTGTTTCTGTTGGGTCGCAACGGTCTGTACTATCAAAATTAACTGTTTCAGGTGTGTTAATTACAAAGTTAAACATGTCGCCAAAAAAGTTTAGGGTTAATATTCCGTCAATGGTTCCGCTTCCAGTTGGCAATGAAAGTGTTCTGAAATCTGCGAAGGTGCTTGTGCTAAAAATTACAGCTATTCCTTCATCACAACTTTCTAGAATTCGCTCTCCATCAAACTGGTCTCCAGGTTCTGCTGCATACGTTTTTGGATTGTCTCCTAAAACATCGTTTCTGTGAAACTGCATATTGTTTAAACGAATGTATAGGTTGGTTTTGTTGATGTTAAATTCTGAAATACTCATAGGTAAAGGGGTTATTTCCTCAACTTCCACATTTCTTATTATGAAATCTGTCATTTGAGGTTCTGCAATTTTACCTAGGCGATTACCGTCTCTAACTCCAATAGATAATACTCCACCGTCTAATCCAATGGTTAATCCTTGAAGCTGCACGTGTGTTCTTCTTCCAAATTCGTAAAATATAAATAATGGGCTTACATTTACTAATACTTTTACTCCTGTTGTTGGGTTTGAAGCGGCATCTTGAAGAATAATTTCTTCAAAAAAGTTTCCAAACTCATCGTTAGAAATAACGTAACCTGTAATGTATATATCATTTTCAATGGTTACTAAATCATTACCATCTGCTAATTCTTGTAAATATAATTGTTTTAGGTTATTTATAGAAATTTCTGTTCCGCTTAAAGTTGGTGGTGTTACATCTAAGTTTGGCAGGTCAAAATCATCGTCCTGAACACACGATACTGTAAAAACAGCAGCAAATAGTAAGGTGACTAGTTTATAATATTTTAAAGTTTTCATATTAATTGAATTTTGTTTTTTTTTGAATTTTATTAAAATCTAACATATACATTTACGTAATAGGTGGATCCGTTTCCGAAGAAATATCTATTCCCAAATATTGGTCCGTTTTCTCTGTTTTGTTCTTCTACTTGTTGTCTGTAATTTGCTCTTCTTGAATCTTCAAATCCGCCAGATACAAAATTTTGATTTAAGGCATTATTTATGGTTGCAAAAAAACCAATGTAGTAATCTTTAACCTTCCATGATTTACCTCCAACTATATTAAAAACAAAATAAGCTGCTAACCTTGATGTTTTTAACTTAATAATTGAAAATTTTACTGCTTAAGAATAAATGGGTTGACCGAAATAAAT
>CAZIMW010000111.1:0-9098 GCA_964540425.1 uncultured Flavobacterium sp. | reverse complement strand
AAGAGATTCAATCTTGTTTTTTATTTAAATCCTGCTACTTCTGAAAGTGCCTAATTAAGTAATCCCTAAGGCGCGATGCGTATTTGTTATTGCCTGCTCATTTTTACGATCTATCCAAGCTTGTCCTTTTATGCTACGCATTAAATTATCATAATGTCGCATTACAAACACATTGTAAATAGCTTTACTAAAGTTTTTGGGGTTACGAGCAATGGCACGCAAGCTCATAGAAAAGCCTGGAGTAATATATTTCATATAATGCCAATAACCTTCTGGAATATAGAGCATATTACCGTGTTCAAGATTGGCAGTCCAGCCCGTAGCTTTTTTTAAAGCAGGCCATTTGTTATAATCTGGATTTTCTATATTAATATCTTCCCGTGTTATTAATGAATGAGGTACTTTGTATAAATACTTAGTTTGATTTGGAGCAAAAAGAATGGCTTGTTTTTTGCCTTCAAAATGAAAATGAAAAATATTTGCCAAGTCAATATCCATATGCATAAATGTATGCGAATCGCTTCCTCCAAAAAACAACATCGGAAGTTTTTTCATTAAACGCAATCCAAAATCTGGAAATTTAAAATCGTTTTTAAGTTGAGGGATTTCTTTTAAAATATTCCATAAAAAAATACGGTATTTGGTAGGTTCTCTTTTTAGTAAGGCTACATACTCTCGCATTGTCATAGTGGTGTGAGGTTCATTAAAACCGTCTTTGTAATCTACTGGGCGATCATCGTATAATGGTACTTTTTTGTTTCCTGCTACTTCAGCCATATAATCCAAGTTCCATTTGGAAAAGGCTGGCCAGTCTTCAATAAAATTCTCTATTACTACTGGCTTTTGAGGCTTAAAGTAATTATTTATAAAATCTTTTTTGGTAATTGTTCCTATCCTTGGAATATCTTGTAAAAGCATTGTTTAAAATTTCTAAGAATACATTATTCTTCTTCTGTACTATCTGTTTTAGTATTGGCAGCTACCTCTTTTCCTTTTAAATATTCTGGAAGTTCCATTCCAGCCATCGTGAACATTTCTTGTAATGGTGGAACCGATTTGTACATTCCAGAAATAAAATTAGAAGTCGCTGTTTTGCCATCTTTAGAACTTCCGTTTTCCCAAACGGTAATTTTATCGATTTTAATGTTCTTAATAGCTTCCGATTGCATCTTTACGATCTCAGGAAGTTTATCTGCAATTAATAACAGTACGGCATCTTTAGTATTGTTACCAGCAGCCTTGACAATTTGATCAAATCCTTGGGCTTGTTTTGTTAATACCTCGTAAATTCCTTGTGCTTCTGCTTGTGCTTTAAATAAGATTGCATCCGCTTCTCCTTTTGCTAAACGTCTGGTTTGTTCTGCTTCCGCTTCCGCGTCAATTTCAACTTTCTTTTTATCTATTTCAGCAGGGATAATAATATCTGCTAATTGTGTACTTCGTTCTCTTTCGGCACGTGTAACTTCTGCTTCTTTTTCGGCGATATACGATTCTTCTAAAGCTTTTGCAGATTGAACTTTTTCTGAAGCAATTGCAATACGTTCTGCTTCTGCTTCCCGTTGACGACGTAAAGAATCTGAGTTTGCTACTTCAATTTTCGCAATATTTTCACCTTCCACAGCTTTTGCATTTGCTGCTGCAACTTGTGTACGCTCATCTTGTTTTGCGTTAGCTTCGCCAATAGAACCATCACGATTTTTTTCGGCTACCGATTTTCTAGCGGCATTAATTGCATGAGCTGCTGCTTCTTTTCCTAACGCTTCAATATAACCCGATTCGTCAACAATATCGGTAATATTTACGTTGATTAATTTTAATCCAACCTTTTTAAGTTCAGATTCTACACTGTTAGATATGTTGGTTAAAAATTTATCTCGGTCTGAATTAATTTCTTCAATATCCATAGACGCTACCACCAATCGCAATTGACCAAAGATAATTTCCATTGCCAAATCTTGAATATCTTGCTGTCTTAAACCCAACAAACGTTCTGCAGCATTTTTCATTACGCCAGGCTCTGTAGTAATACCAATGGTGAAACGAGAAGGAACATTTACACGAATATTCTGCTTACTTAAAGCGTTCACTAGATTTACTTCAATAGAAATTGGAGTAAGATCTAAAAATTGATAATCTTGAATTACAGGCCAAATAAAAGCTGCGCCACCGTGAATACATTTGGCGGAGTTTCCATCGCCAACTTTTCCGTAAACCACTAATATTCTATCGGAAGGACAACGTTTGTATCTTCTAATAAAAGAAATAATGATAATAAAGAAAAATAAAATTACAAAGCCAGTTACAAAAAGACCTGCAAATGTTTCAACTTGAAGAGGTAGTAAATTTAATATATTCATTTTAAGATTTTTTAATAATAAGAATTCCGTTGGTAGTAACTTCGGTAACTTCAATAACTACAGATTGTTTTAAGTCTTCATTTTCATCGGTTAATGCATCCATTTCCCGAAGAGAACCTTGAACTTTAATTTGCACCTTACCAATGCTAGATCTATTTGCACCAACTGTTAAATATACTTCTCCAATATTTCCGAGGGCATTTTTTATTTTAAGAGTTCCGCTATGGGTTAATTTACTTAAATAGTAAAAAAGTGTTGCCATAGCAGTCATCATTGCCAAACCACTAATCACCGAAATAATCATAGTTATATTATGCGACATTCCTTCCGCCATTGCTGCAATACCGGACCAACCAAAAATGGTAAAAAACCCCATAAGATTTTTCAGTGTTAAAAACTGAAAGTCAATCCCAGTATCTCCGTCAATTTCGGCATCAACATCTCCAAAATCATCTACATCACCACCTATAAAAGTAAGTGCAATTAGAATAAGAAAAACCACTGATGCTGCCATTGCAACTATCCAATACACCCTTTCAAAACTAGAAAGAGATACATACCATTCTTCCATAAATATACAGATTTACTATTCTTAGGAAAGATACTGATTTTTACAAATTTTTCAATATGCTTTTTAATTTTTTTTTTTTAAATTAGTTTGGACAGAAATTAATTTTATATAGTAAATTTACATAAATAAATTTTATTACTATGGAAGAGCCTATTAAACAAAAAAACTGGTTTGGTAGAAATTGGAAATGGTCACTCCCAACATTTGGCTGTTTGAGTATTATAGTAGGTACTATTGTAACCGTTTTTTTATTATATGGAGCAATAGAAACTAAAGTAACGGATATGTTTAAAGACTCTGTCCCTTATGCTGTGGGAATGGAAAACCTAAAGCAAAATGAATTAGTCATCGAAAAATTAGGAAAACCCATTGAGCCTAACGGGATGTTTCAAGGTAATATCAATTATGAAGATGATAATGGGACAGCCGATTTGAAAATACTTGTAAAAGGACCAAAAGGTGAAGCAACTCTTTTAGTTATAGCAGAAAAAAATGGAGACGTTTGGACTTATCAAACCATGAAGGTAACTTTTGAAGTTGATGATGAAATAATAAATTTATTGCCCCTTTTAAAAGAGGCAGAATAAACTTTATTTAAAATAAGACAGTAATTCTTTTTTACGAGAAGGGCTTACCATAATTTGTTTTCCTGAAGACAAAACCACACTTCCTCCTTTACCTTTTTTGTACTCGGTTATTTGATTTACATTCACTAAGTAAGATTTATGAACTCTTGCAAAACCATTGTCAGATAGAATTTCTTCAAAATACTTTAAAGTTTTACTCACTAATTTTTTAGTGTCTTTTAAAAATATTTTTGTGTAATTATCATCTGCTTGGCAATACAATATATCTTTTACCTCTAAAACTTCAAATCCATTTTGTTGTGGTATGGTTATTTTTCCAACTACTTGAGTATTTACAGGTTTTAATATGGTTTGCTGTAGGCTATTTTCTTTTTCTTTAATTTCCGAAACATAATCTACTGCTTCAATTAGTTTGTCGATTGAAATTGGTTTCAATAAATAATAGGAGGCATGTGCATTTAAAGCATCTAAAGCATATTGATTGTAGGCAGTAACAAAAACGGTTTCAAACTGACGATCACCCACTTTGTCTAATAAATCGAAGGCATTTCCGTAGGGCATTTCTACATCTAAGAAAACCAAATCTAAATCGTTGTTTCTAATAAGAATTAAGGCTTCCTCTATGTTTTCAGCTTCACCCATTAAGGTTATTTTTGGACAATACTTAGCTAAATAGTTTTTTAAGATATCACGGCTTGTTTTTTCGTCTTCAACTATAATTGCTTTTAATTTCATATATCTATACTATTTGTTAAACAGGTTATATGCTGTTCGCTATTAGTCCCGTATCAAGTACGGGGCAGGCTATTTTCTTGTGTTGTAAAATCTTAACTTACTCGTTTCATAAACTTTTTTTTGTGCTAAAAAGCATTAATCCTTTTTTAAAGTCAATACCACTTTTGTTCCAATTTCGTTTTCAATAGTACTTGCATCTTCAATGAAAACATCAACTTTGTCTTTATACATTTCGTTTAATATTGAAACTCTTTTTTGAATATTTCCCATTCCTTTTGAACGTTGTTTTTTCTGGTTTTCAGTTTTTAATTCCTTCGATTTTTTTCTTCCAACTCCATTATCTTTAATGGTAATTTTTATGGTTTCAGAATCTATATGAATAAAATGTATATCCAATTTTCCTAATTCTTTTTTATAACGAAGCCCATGCCAAACTGCATTTTCAACATAAGGTTGAAGCAACATTGGAGGAATTACAAAGTCTTGTGTATTTATAAATTCATCGACTATAATGGTATATTCAAACTTATCTTTAAACCTAAAATGTTCTAATTTTACATACAGCTTTAACAATTCGATTTCTTTTTCTAAAGAGATAAAATCTTCTTCACTATTTTCTAAAACGGAACGCATTAATTGTGAAAATTCACTTAAATATTTATTGGCAGCACGCTCATCATTACTAGCAATAAAACTGTTTACAGAATTTAATGCGTTAAAGATAAAGTGAGGATTCATTTGAGTTCGTAATGATTTTAAGGCTAATACATTATTGGCATATTTTTGTTGTTTTACACTTTTAAACTGTATAAATACAGCATAGAACAATAATAAAGCAATAATTACTAAGGAAGCAATAACCCATCTTTGAACTCGAATATTTTTTTTAGTAAGTTCTTCGTTTTCAAATGCTAATTTATAGCGAATTTCATTTAGTAATCGATCGTTTTCTAAGCTTATTATTCGGTTTTGTTTAAAGGCAATTTCTCTTCTAAATCTTGCTGCTTGTGATATTTCTTGTTCTTTTTTAATATAAAGTTCGTCTAATAATGCTACATATTTTTGATAACTTTCTGCCGCTTTATCGTATTCTCCTTTATCTTTATATATTTCAGAAAGTTTACGAGTTGCATCTTTTTCAACTATAATATCTTCCTTTTTATTTGCTTCTTTAATACTTTTTTCTAAATAGGGAATTGCTTTGTCATTATTCCCCTGCGATACATAAGCACTGGCAATTTTATAGTTTTGGCGTTGCTGAGTTAGGGGACTACTAAGGTTATTATGTAGAGAATCGTATTCTCCCATAGATTCTAGTTCTTCGAGTGTTTCTTTCCTTAATTCTATTTCTTTCTCGTAATTTTGTGATTGATTGTAAAAGTCGGCTACTTTATTTTTTTCTTTTACAGCTCGTTTTTTGTTTTCGGTTTTCGCTAGCTTTAATGAATTAGTAAAAAAACCACCGGCTGCCTCCAACTCTCCGCTTTGCGCATAGGCTTCACCAATTTTTGAATTTAAATCGGTAATTTTGGGTGTAATAGTATGCTCTTTTGCTATATCTAATCCCTTCTGATAATTAAAAATACTTTTTAGTGGATCGTTTATACGTTTATAAGTATCTCCCAAACCTTCATAGGTTTCAATATTTTGATAATTTGAAAGTTTTTGCTTTAATAAATTGGTGTAAATAGTGATGCTTTCTTGATAATTTTTATTGTTCCGATACGCCTTAGCTAATTTTAAGGAAAGATTAATTGAAGTATTGGAGTTTATATCTTCTTTATTTAATGCAGAAAGGCTTGTTTTGTAATTTGTTATAGCTAAGTCGTATTGTTTCCAAAATAAATTTATATTTCCAAGGGTTTCAAAAGCAATTTTGTTTTCTAAATTGGAAGCGTTTTTACCAATAACAGATTCCAAAGCAATCGTTACATATTCTATACTTTTTTTTGCGTCTTTTTTCTGAAATTGTTTTGCAGAATCTATAAAAACTATAAACAAACCTTGCTCTTTTTTTTGCCCTCGCTTGATAGACTTATTTCTTAAAACAGAAGCCATATCCTTTACTAGAACCGTAATGTTTTCTTGATTTACAATGGTGTAATAAACAGTTTTAAATTGATCACTTCGTATAATTAGCTCACTTCCGACTGTTGCCGAAATTGAAAATTCTCCCGCATAATTGGTTGTAGTATAATTGCCGCCACTAACTTCAATATTTACTTTTGAAACAGGTAAGTCGGTTTCAGCATCTTTTACCATACCTTTAAGTGTAAAGGCAACTTCCTTGGATAAAATATTACTGTTTTGGGCAAGTAACATTCCCGAAAACAACAATAAAAAAGTGATAAAAAGTATATGCGTAAATTTCATATTCATAAATATAAGGTAAACTTACATACTTTATATTGCTTATAAAAATCAATTTTGGTTTAACATCGTTCAAAACGATTTTTTCTTCCCCAAAAAACACTTTTAACTAAAACAAAGTTGAGGTTGCCTAATTGAAATGTTGTGTTTACTCATTTCGGTTTTTTTTCAGAAAAAGTTGGTCTTAAGTTTACACTGAATTTAAAAACTTTATTATGAAAACACTAAAATTAATAACCCTATCCATCGCAATCCTTTCAGTAATTACTTGTAAAGGAAATGAAAAACAAGAAATCGCTAAATTAACTGCACCTGAAACAGTTGTTTCTAATAATAATCAATTTATAAAAGTTGCTTTATTATTAGATACCAGCAATAGTATGGACGGATTAATAGACCAAGCAAAAGCGCAACTTTGGGAAATTGTAAACGAGCTTTCCTACGCTAAATGCAAGAGTAAACAACCCAATTTACAAATTGCATTGTACGAATATGGTAACGACGGACTTAGTTCTTACGAAGATTACATTCGGAAAATAATTGGATTTACCAGCGATTTGGATGATGTTTCAAAAGAGTTGTTTTCATTAACTACCAATGGTGGAAATGAATATTGTGGTGCTGTAATACAGTCTTCCTTAGAAAAATTAGATTGGGGAAACAATCCTGATGATTTAAAAATGATTTTTATTGCAGGAAACGAACCTTTTACACAAGGAAAAATAAATTATCGTGACGCTGCCACCAACGCAAAAGAAAAGGGAGTGATTGTAAATACCATATTTTGTGGCGATTATAATCAAGGTATTTCTTCCAATTGGAAAGAAGGATCCCAGCTAGCTAATGGTGATTATATGTCCATAAATCATAATCAACAAACCGTTCATATCGCAACTCCTTACGATGATGTAATAATTCAATTAAATATAAGGCTGAATAACACCTATGTATATTATGGCTCAAAAGGAAGAAATAAAATGGAACTGCAACAAGAACAAGATAGTAATGCATCGGGTTATAGTAAGGCAAATGCGGTTAGTAGAACGATAACTAAAGGAAGTCATTTGTATAAAAACAGCTCCTGGGATTTGGTTGATGCAGAAGAAGAAGTGGAAGGTTTTAATTTTGATACATTGAAAGAAGAAGAACTTCCCGATAATTTAAAAGGAAAATCCCCTAAAGAAATAAAAACCTATATTGAAACAAAGAGAAATGAACGAGTTGAAATTCAATCTGAAATTGTTTTATTGAATAAAAAACGTAAAAATTATATTGTAAATTCAAATCAAAAAAACTCAAATGCCTTAGAAAGTGCGATGATCAATGCAATTAAAAAACAAGCTAAGAAAAAGAATTATACTTGGGATTAATTCAATTTTACTAATAAAAAAAAGCCCTTTAAAAGGGCTTTTTTTTATTAGTTTATTGCAGGGCAATTACAGTCATAAGGTTCTCGACGACCTCCTAAAAATTCATATCCTAAAGTAATTTGGTGAAAAGCACCATTGTCAAACTGTACATTACCTGTTAGAAACGATGCTGTATAAGCAAACATAAAACGTTTAAAGTTAACACCAATAATTGGAGTTATATACTGTAATTTTTGAGAGTCAACTTCAGTGCCATTTAAATATTCACTTCCATCAAAACTTCTTCTATATGATATTGCTCCCCATAACCTACCAAAATCCATTTGTCGGTATGCTTTAAAGTTTATATCTATAGCTTGCTCTCCTGTTCTTTCTGTAAATTGAAACAAAAATGACGGTTCGTAAGTCCAGGTTGCATTGAATTTTCCAATTGCATAAGCTGCTGAAATTAAATATCTTCTTTGATTATTAGATTCGAAAGCTTCATCATTAAGTTTTCTGTTTTGAAAAATTAAATTTTTAACAGTAAAATGTCCTGAAAAATTTAAAAAATTATAAGACATACCAGCATCAATATTAAAATAGGAAGAGCTTTGAACAATTCCTGCAATGATTGGGTCAAAATCAGATGGGTCAAAATTTGTTTCATCGAGTCTTGATTGAATTAATCCTGCACTAATTCCAAATGATAATTGGTTTAAATCTGCCTCTGATCTTGAAAATTGAATATGATGCGCATAGGTTAAATAACCACCTATTTGCGAATGATAACCATTTTTATCGTTAAAAAATATGGCTCCAATTCCAGAACGTTCCCCTACTCTGGCATTAAAATTTAATGTTTGTAATTTGGGAGCATTTTCTTGTCCAAACCATTGCCCTCTTGCCGTGAGCCTAATTTGATTATAGGAGGCTGCTCCTGCCATTGAGGGGTGTATTAAATAAAGATTATCTGATAAATAATCTGAATAAACGGGAATTCCATCTTGAGAATATACTATTTGGGATAGCAATAAAAGAAAGATGATGTAGGTTTTTTTAATCATAATGAAATATTATCTTTTCAGGGTAAAATGCCCTCTAAATTCTTTATTAGTTTCGTTTTCTG
>CAZIMW010000110.1:0-9129 GCA_964540425.1 uncultured Flavobacterium sp. | reverse complement strand
CTAATAATTTACTGCTATTTTTAGTAATTAAAGTGGTTTCTGCTGCTTGCCCATCAACAGCTCCACCTACACCTCTACTAAATGCAACGGTTATATCGTCTTTTTCTCCTTCGTTAATTCCGGTAGTAATTACAACACCAGAATAATCATTGTTTACTCCTGGAATCACTACTATAGAAGGGAACACATATTCAGGATTTAATAAATATTTTTGTCTCCATCGTAAACTTCTGTCTGTATAAGGAGATGCCCAAACCTCCTTAATTCCGTTTAAAATATCTTCTTTTGAAAGGATATTGAATAAAGTTAAATTTAATCCTGCTCCAGTAAATTCTTTAAGGTCTTCCATATTGGTATCGCTACGTAAGAAAACCGAAACGGTTCCTATATTTCCACCTAAAACTTTTTTAAAGTTGTTTTCAAGGTCGGAAATAAAGTCTTTATTTAATTCCATTTTTTCAATGGCTTTTCTCAAAGTTGTTAAACGAGTTACTTGAAAAGCATTGATCTCATTTTCAGACTTATTCGCTTTTTTCATTTCCTCTGCTTTGGAATAAGTTTCATTTAAAAACTCCCAATACGACATGTTTTGACCAGTCATTGAATTGTCTAAATGTTTTCTGAAAATACCAAACGGAATTACAAATCCTTCAACTACATGTTCAGGGAAAATAGATTTTAACTGTCCTAAATTGGCAGCTTTTGGCCCACAGATTACTCCAGAATCGTTTGCTTGAACATCTCTAAGATTTAAGATTCCAATTTGATCTAATTTAATTCGCTCAACAGGAACTTTTATTTTATTGGTGTTACGTTCTTTTTTTGAAAACAATTCTTTTTCGATTGAAGTCATATCTTTTTCTAATTTCAGAACTACATTTCCTTTTTCTGAAACTGCATAAAACACTTTTTTACCGTTGTATTTTAATAAGGATTCTAAGTTCGTATTGGAAAGTGTTGCATTCGGAATCCCTAAATTTCTTGCTAATAACTGAACGTGTGATACTAGATTTCCAGCAGATACTGTCATAATTCCCGCAACGGGTTTTAATCCTGAAGTAGGTCTTTCAAAAACAAAAATCTTGTCTTTATCAAATTGGTCTTCGCCAAGTGGACCATTTACAACCACTAATTCACCAAAGGCATATCCAGGGTTTAAGCCTTTAATAGCAGATGGATCATTTATATCTAATATGTTGTTTTCAATATTGGAATATTCAGAAATAATATTTCCTAACTGACTCACAGTATTTCCTAAATCCAACACCACAGAAGAACGAATGCGATCGTCAATAAATTGATACGATTTTGCTTCGAAGGAGTTAAAAATCTGAACATCGTCTTCGTACACCGCTTTTACCATTGCGGTACTCCATTGTACAATTGCTTTAGACGCCGTTAAAAATTCAGTTAATTCAGCCAAGGTCATTGAATTGGATAATTCTTGTTGATCTAATATCGAGGGCACTTGATTCCATTCCCAAAATTCAATCAACCCAGAACCTAAGGTTGCATAGCTTAATACTTGTATTTTTTGAAGTAATTCTTTTAAATTATTGGGTTTCCATTCTTGTGATTGAATAAATAATGAGTTTTCAATTTTATTGGAAAAATCTAATAAAATAAGTTGATCATTATTGTTTTTAATATTGGTTATTTCCAATCGGATATTACATAAAATGTCTGTAAGCGTTTTGGTTTTTTGGTTTGCAGAAGTTGCATTCTTGTATTGATCTAAAAGAGCATCAAGTGTTTCTTTTAATTTGTCATCTCCTTTTAAAGTAGTTAATGAATTGAGTAATTCATCAACACTTACGGGAGTGTAATATTTTTTTAAAGATTGTAATAAATCATCAAGTTTTTTATTCTGTGCTTGTGATAAAGAATTTTTATGCGAATTCTTATACGCTTCAACAGCATTGATATCTGTCTTGTCTGGATTTCCGTGAATTTTAATCCGAACATTCATAAAACTTGGGATTCCTTCGGCTATAATTTTTGATTGACTTCTAATTAATTGCGAAGAATTGCTATCGCCATGATGAGGAATATCTTTAAGCGATTGTTTTACTAAATAATAATTGTTTGATAAAGTTTTTGGGTTTTTTAATATCGTATGATAAAAATCTTTTCCCCATTCTTCTTCATCTTCAGATTGCATGGAGCCTCTGTAAAATTGTCCTTTTTTATAAATCCAACCATCATCAACGGTAGTAAGGTATTTTACGATTTGATATTGCTTTAATCTACTATGATTGTTTGAAGCATCCCAAACATCTTCATTGGTACTGCTAGTTAAAATATTTCCTAAAAATAAATGATGATCATTTGCTAATTTTACAACTTCAGTTTTATAAGAAGCATGTTGGTTTCCGCCTTCGGGACAAGGGTCTTTTGCGGCTCTTTCGGTTCCGTCTTTACAAAACCATTTTATTCTGTAGTAGGGACCTTTGGTATCGTTTTTATAATTGGCAATTTGTGTTTTAACTGCATCAATATTTAAATTTTCTTGAGCGTTTGTTGAACAAATTGTGACAATAAATAAAATTAAAAAAATAAATGAAATTTTAGATTTGGAAGTTTGCATTATTAACAGTTTTGATAGTTGTTAGTGTAAAAATAAGATACGTAAATCTACAAAAAAAATAATAAAAAAAGGCTGGTGATTAAACCAGCCTTTGTCATTATTAATGTTTGTAAAAGTTTATCCTAAAGAAGGATATCTATAATCGGTAGGAGTTACAAATGTCTCTTTTACCATTCTTGGAGAAACCCAACGGTATAAGTTTAATTTGCTTCCTGCTTTGTCGTTTGTTCCACTTCCTCTAGCGCCTCCAAAAGGTTGTTGCCCTACAACTGCACCAGTTGGTTTGTCATTGATATAGAAGTTTCCAGCAGCATTTTCTAAAATCCGTACTGCTGTTTCCAATTCATAACGATCTTCACTAAATACAGCTCCTGTTAAAGCATAAATACTTGTTTGGTCAACTAAATGAAGTGTTTCTTCCCATTTGTCATCATCAAATACATAAATAGTAACGATAGGACCAAATAATTCTGTGCCCATTGTTTCGTAATTTGGATTGGTAGTTAAAAGCACGGTTGGTTCAATAAAATATCCTTTGCTCTTATCGTAGCCTCCACCAGCAATAATCTCTACATCATCATCTTTTTTAGCTTGGTCAATATAAGATGCTAGTTTGTCAAAAGATCCTTCGTGAATTACAGCAGTAACAAAGTTTTCCATATTTTCAGGAGAACCCATTTTTACTGTTTTTAAATCTTCTAAAAGATTTTCTTTCACGTCATTCCATATACTTTTAGAAACATAACATCTACTTGCAGCACTACATTTTTGACCTTGAAGCTCAAAAGAACCTCTTAAAATTGCCGTAGCTACTTGCTTAGGATTAGAAGTTTTATGAGCAACAATAAAATCTTTACCACCAGTTTCACCTACAATTCTTGGGTAGGTTTTATACGTATGGATTTGCGTTCCAATTTTTTGCCAAATTCCCTTAAATACATTCGTAGAACCTGTAAAATGAACTCCACTAAAATCTGGATTTGCAAAAATAGTATCCGAAATCATCACGGGATCTCCCATCACCATTTGTATTACTCCAGCAGGAACTCCCGCTTCTTTAAATACATCTAATATGATTTTTGCTGAAAATATTTGGCTATCGCTAGGTTTCCACATCACCACATTACCCATTAAGGCAGCACTTGCAGGAAGATTCCCAGCAATAGCAGTAAAGTTAAACGGAGTAATTGCGTAGATAAATCCTTCTAAAGGGCGATATTCTAATCGGTTCCAAGTATCGGATGTTGACTCAGGTTGTTCAGCGTATATTTCAGTCATATACTGAACGTTGAAACGCAAGAAGTCGATAAACTCACAAGAGGCATCAATTTCAGCTTGATGAATGGTTTTAGATTGTGCCATCATCGTAGCAGCATTAATTTTTGCACGGTATGGACCAGCGATTAATTCGGCAGCACGAAGAAAAATAGCGGCACGTTGTTCCCAAGGCATTACCGACCATTTTTTACGAGCTTCTAAAGCAGTTTCAATTGCATATTCAATATGTTTTTTTTCTGCTCTATGATAAGTTCCAATAATATGTTGATGGTCGTGAGGTGGTGACATCGTAGCGGTATCGCCTGTTTCTACATCTTCACCGTTGATGTACATTGGTACATCGATGGTGCTATTATACATTTTTTTATAAGTATCTAATACTTCTTTACGTTCTGGTGATCCTGGAGCGAAGCCTTTAATAGGCTCATTTACAGCAATAGGAACTTCAAAAAATCCTTTTCCCATGATTTATTTTAGTTTTTTAAATTTGAAATGCAAAGATACGAATTTCACAAATTGAACTTATCTAAATTTATGTGAAAAAATACAAGTACAAATTATTATTTTGTATTTTCCACTTTAATTGAAGATATTAAGTTAAATGTGTACCGTAAGTTTTTTTCCGAAAGAAAATAATGATTTTATCTTGACTTCCAATCGAGATGAATCTCCCAATCGAAATACGATTCCACCTGAAATTTATTCAGTAGAAGGAGTGAATTTGTTATTTCCGAAAGATAAAAAAGCAGGAGGAACTTGGATAGGTGTAAGTGATAAAAAACGATTGATCTGTTTATTGAATGGCGGCTTTCAAGCACATATTCCGAAACAAAAATACCGATTAAGTAGAGGCGTTATTGTTACTAATTTGCTGACTTGTGATGATGTGGTTTCAGAAATAGAAAATTTAAATCTTATTGGTATTGAGTCTTTTACTATTATTTTAGCAGATTATAAGGAGGAGCTTCACTTGTATGAATTGGTTTGGGATGGGACGATAAAACATTTTTCAGAAAAACCTTTAAAACCTATTATTTGGTCTTCTTCCTTATTATATTCGGCTGAAATTAAAAAGAAACGTTCAATTTGGTTTTCGGAATTTTTAAAAGAACATCAAAACCCTTCCGAAGCAGAAATTCTAAATTTTCATAAAACAGCTGGTGAAGGAAATAAAAAAACAAATCTTGTAATGGATCGTGGTTTTGTTCGTACTAAGAGCATCACAAGAATTAAAAAGATGGAAAACCAAGTTGAAATGAATTATGAAGACTTGCAATCTCAGCAAAATAAAACAGTAAAATTATGATTGGCTCCGGAAAATTAATTGTCATAGCATTTCCAGATACTTTTGTAACAGTAAGCGACGAGTGGTTGTGTAAATTGTTGCCGTTAGTAGGTTTAGGGACATTTAAACAGATAAAAGCAGGTCATGCTGCCTTGGTTTTAATCGAAAATAAAACGGGAGAAGCATCCTATTACGATTTTGGACGTTATGTAACTCCAAAAAGTTATGGAAGAGTACGAAGTGCAAAAACTGATGCTGAATTAAAAATTCCTTTTAAAGCAAAATTGGTTGGTAATGGTCCTTTAGAAAATCTTGATATGTTTTTAAGATGGCTAGAAGGAAATCCTCAAAAAACACACGGTGAAGGCAGAATGTTGGCTTCGGTTTGCGAAGAAATTAATTTTAAAAAAGCTCAGAACTATATTTTAAATTTACAATCTCAAGGAAGTTATCCTTACAGAGCATTTGCTGAGAATGGTAGTAATTGCGCCCGATTTGTAACCGAAACTATTTTGACTTCTACCCAAAATAAAGAAATTATTAAAGGCTTAAATCATATTAAACGATTTACTCCAAGTCCGATTGGGAATGTAAATATTGCAGCAAGTTCAGATGTATTTGAGGTGTTAAACGGAGTGATTGTAACTTATAAGGGTTCTGTTTTAAAAGAAAATTTAACCAATTATTTTTATAGAAATAAATCTAAAAAACAGGAAGAAAAAGAACTTCCGCTGTTGCCAGATACAGCTCAAAAACTTTCTGGTACTGGGAGTAATTCTTGGTTTAAAATTGAGGTTGTAGATAATGAAGCTAATCAATATAAAATCACTCGTTATAACGACTTACATAAAGTTGATTATGTAGGGTTGTTTGAAACAAAAGATAACTTCGATATTCTTTCCGATTTTAAAATTACGTACGATTCTCATTGTGAGTTTTGTCATGTGATTCAGAATGGGCAAAAAATTAAATTTAATAAAGTACAAACTTGTCCAGAATTTATTGAATTACAAAAAGTATTGTCTGCTTAATAAACAGCTGTAGTTGCTGCAAAAAATAATAAAGTTGCAGCAATTAAAGACCCTATAATAAAGATTTTGCTTAGCTTTGGGCTAAATAGAATAGCAAAATAGAAAAACTTAAGACAACACTAGATAACAGTCAATAATTTTTTTTAGAAAAAATTACTGTGGCTATCCTTGATGTTGTAAGTTCAAAAAAAAGCCACCCTCACGTTCAAACACATTTCGTTTTGCTCATGCCTCACAAATTTAAAAGAGCTTTCACTTTGGACTACCTAATTAATTTGGGGAAATTTTCTTAAACCGCTTTTCTGCTTTTATCCTTTATAATTATTTTGAACCCAGGGAGTAAACATACTATTCTTTTTAGGTTTGGAAGAATAGTAGAATTGAACCCAATTTTATTTTACAACAACAGCTCTATTAAGTAGGATGGTCTTCTTTTTAAATTTAATTTCTACTTCGGTGAAATCTCCTTTTATCATTTTATTGATTTCATCTTTTGTAATATCGAAACTTGCTTGGGCAATAAAACGATTAGAAACATTGGAGAATTCAGATTTTATTTCTTGAGTGTCTGATTTTAATTCGAAATTCTCTTTCTCTCCTTTAAAAACTAAGGTAGCACCATCAAACGTTTTTATATTAAGAATGCTTACAATAGTGGTTTCTAAAAAATAATAACCTGTCAATTCTTGAATGCCCACCCATAATTGTCCTTCTTTAGATTCTGCAATTTTATCGCCACCAATGTTTAAGGTTTTGTCTTGGGTAGCTGTATCATCGTGAAGCCGTTCCATTGCTTTTGAACTCCCCATAGAGGCTAATAGTTTATTTGCTTTTTTAAATATACTCATGTTGTTTTGTTTGAATATTTTTTTTCTGCGTATCTCCGTGATTCTCTGTGGGTCTCAGCGTAATAGTTTCTAAAATAGTACAGGATTATTTGCTACAAATTTTTCAATTGTCTTAAATAAATCAATGATATCCTCTTTTGAATTTGCGGGATTAACCGTTACTAAACGAATAAAAGTATCCTCTCTAAATGTTCCGAATCCAATCACCAATTCTGCATGTTCATATAATAAGGTACAAAGCTTATCGGCAGGGATATCTTTATAATTAAAACAAACCGAAACCGATTCGTCAAAACTATAATAACTATAATCAGAGTGGGTTTTTACATAATCTCTCGCTACATCGGCTAACATAAATTGGTTGTTTACGATAGTTTCCAATCCTCTTGTTCCTACAGATTTCCAAAGTGTCCAAAACTTCAAAGCATTGTTTCGTCTTCCGCATTGCAACGATGTTTTTCCGAGATTAAAATCATCTACATCGGTTTGGTATAAATAGTCGGCCTCCATTGAAAGCGATTCGTATAAGTATTTTTTATTCTGAGCCACCAATACCGAACAAGTTAAAGGTGTGCCAATCATTTTATGGGCATTAAAATTAAAGGAGTCTGCTTGCTCCAATCCTTTTAATAAATGCTTGTGTTTTTTGCTGAAGATGACACTTCCGCAATAAGCACCATCCACGTGAACCCAAAGATTGTATTTTTTTGCAATGACGCAAATTTCTTTTACAGGATCAAAAGCACCTAAAACGGTAGTTCCGGCAGTGGCATTTATAAAGAAGGGTTTTTGGTTGTTTGCAATGTCATTTTTAATTGCTTTTTCTAAAGCTTCCGGAATTAAGATGCCTTTTTCGTTGGTTGCTATTTTTCTAATTTGCTCAGTTCCAATTCCGCAGATAGCTGCATTTTTTTTAATAGAATAATGCGAGCTTTCCGAAGTGTAGCCAATTAATTTTTCCTGAAAACTTTGATATCTCACATTTGGACTTGCTTTGTCACGAGCCATTAACATTGCGATAAGGTTGCTAACCGAGCCTCCAGATGTAATAGTGCCACCACTTTGTTTCGGGTAATCGATAACGTCACAAACACGGTTAATTATTTCAGTTTCAATACCAACTTGAGGACCTGCCACTTTGTAAGTGTACATACTATTATTAAGTATGACCGCAAGTAAATCGCCCAAAGTCGCCTTAGGGTTTCGACCGCCAAAAAGCTGATTAAAAAATTTATTGGTGGCGGTTCTTGGAGTGTTTAAAACAACGTCTCGTAGTATTTTTTCGAATTCTTTTTCAGAAACACCCTCGTTTTGTAATGAAATATTTATATCTTCCCAAAGCGAAATTGCTTGTAAGGGTTTAACCACGGGTTCGTCTATTTCTTTAGCAAGAAACTCTGTTGTTAATTTTTGAAATAATTCTAATTCTCTTTTCACAGAAGATTTGTTTTTTGAATATTAAGTGTAAGTATATCGCAAAGATATTGATTTGTAATTATAATAAATTTATTTTTTTGAAACATATAAAAACTATTTCAGAATTAGTTAAGCAATTATCAAATTGTAATAAGGAAGCTATTAAGGATATTATTGATAGGTTACAGATTCCTATTTCAGAATTTGAAAAATTTGCTACTTGGGACGAAACATATTATACTCGTAATTGTATAGTCCGTAAACAAAATTTTGAATTGATATTACTTTGTTGGCAGGCAGGACAGGAAACTCCAATTCACAGTCATAACGATCAAGATTGTTGGGTTTTTTTAGTGGAAGGGAGTATTGTTGAAAATCAATATAAAAACGATAAAAATGAAATGCCAATATTAACGGTAAGCGAGATTATGCAAGAGAATGGTTCGTATTACATCAATGACGCTATTGGATTGCACAGTCTTCATAATTCAAAAGAAAAACGTGCGATGAGTCTTCATATATACGTAAAACCAATTGAAGAATGTAGCTATTATAATCAACAACTTCAGCAATATAAAATTAAAAAACTAAGCTACGATACAATAGTTTCTAGTTGAACTCGAAATTGAGGCTGAACCTGAACTCGAAAAAAAATAAAAATAAGAAACATTCAGTGGCTTTACT
>CAZIMW010000109.1:0-9164 GCA_964540425.1 uncultured Flavobacterium sp. | reverse complement strand
AATAGTAATTAAATGTTGGAAAGTCGTAAATCTCTTACAATAATGATCGGTTTTGTGTTCAGTGGTTAGCTTGTCTATTTTTGATTTGTTTAGTAAATTTATCATCTGACTGAATATAGGCTGTCCGAAAAAAGTTGTACTTTTACTCATAGTTGTGTTTTTAGTGAAAATAAAAAACGACTATACGAAAAAAGCATCAATTATTGATGCTTTTTTTATCGGACAACAATAATTCTTATACTAAAGGATATTCTTTATACCACCCTCCTCAAATAAAACCAGTATTACAACACGCTTAAAACTAGTTAAATATAGGTTTTTTTAGTTTTTCAAATTAAAATATAGCAATGTTTTGATAGACAAATGGTTTAATTGACTTTGGTCATTTTAAAAAATTGTATTTACCATTGCTAGCACCTATTAATTCACAAAACAAATAATATAAAATGAAAAAAATTTATAGTATGCTCTTTTGCATACTCATATTCAATATTGCTTTTTCTCAAGATAAAAATGAAAAAGTAAAAGATACAACTGCATTAAGAATAATCGAAATAGACGAAGTTTTAATTGTTGGTAACTCAATAATAGCTCCCGTTTTTTCAACAGTTTCGAATAATTATGCAGAGAATATTGTGCAACCAAAAAATGTTACCGAATTATTTGAAAGCATCAACGGTATTTCAACAATAAAAAGAGGAAGCTATGCTATGGATCCTTCTTTTAGAGCATCCCAATACGAGCAACTAAATATTATGTATGATGGGGGAACCAAAGCAGTAAACGCTTGTCCAAATCGTATGGATCCAATAACAACTCACGTAACTCCCGAGGAGGTTTCTAAAATTGAAATTATAAAAGGGCCTTACTCTGTACGATATGGAGCAACATTTGGAGGGATAATAAATGTGGTTACCACAAAACCTAACTCCGAAAATTTTGGTTTACATGGAAATGCTTCAGCAGGTTTTGAAACCAATGGAAATTCTTTTGTTACTATGTTGGGACTTCAGCAAGCGACTAATAAATACGATATAGTAGGGAGTTTTGGTTATCGAGATTACGGAAATTATAAAGATGGAGGAGGAACAGAAATTCCATCATCTTTTAGAAGCACAGATTATGGATTAAAATTTGGCTACAATTTTACAGAGGACCAACGTGTTAAACTAAGTTGGAAACAATCTTTTGGTAGAGACGTGCAACATGCGGGATTGCCAATGGATACTGACTATGATAATAGTAGTATTTTATCTTTAGACTATAATATAACTCTTGGAAAGTTTATTAAAAAAGTAAACTTTAAAGCCTATTATAGTTATGTAGATCATTTAATGAACAACAGAGATAGACCTTCTTTTATGATGACGGAAGCATTGTCTCCTGTTGAAGCTACGACCGTAGGAGGTAAATTGGAATTTGTATTAAATCCTTCAAACGAATTTATTGTTTATAGTGGATTCGATTTTATTCACATTGCGAAAGATGGTGTAAGAAACCGATTGGTTAAAAGAAATATGAATGGAGATTTATTGCCAGAACCTATCGCTTTTGTAGATAAAATTTGGCAGGATTCTTATGTGAATGATTTTGGAATTTTTACGGAAGCAAAATGGTTTGCAAACAATTCAATCACTGTTACTGGCGGAATTAGGTATGATTTGGTGATTTCAGATATTCAAGATCCTGAAGAGGACTTTGCTGAAATGTATGATTTAGAAAAACGAACCGACAATAATTTTAGTGGTACCGTTTCGTTAAGAAAAATAATTTCTAACAATCTCACATTTGAAGCTGCTTTTGGAAGAGGAGTGCGTTCTGCAAATTTGATGGAACGATATATAAATCATTTTAATATAGGACAAGACCCTTATGAATATATCGGAAATCCCAATCTAAAACCTGAAATTAATAATCAATTTGAAATTGGTTTTAAAGGGCAGACAGAGTTAAAAAAAGGGTTTAACAAACTAAGTTTTGATGCCTCTGTTTATTATTCCATATTAGAAAACCTTATTGTGGCACAGATAGACGAAAGTTTGTTTAGAAAATTTAAACCTACTATGGAGCCGGTGCATCCTAAAGTGTTTAGAAATATTGATGATGCTTATAAAACAGGTTTTGAGCTGATGGCTAGACTAGATTTTATGGATAACTTTTATTTTAAAACTGAATTAGCTTATGTTTATACAGAGAATAAAGATAATAATGAATCTATTCCGTTAACCCCTCCCTTAACAACAAGGCTGTTTTTAGGTTTTGAAAAAGATAAATATTAGATAAATGGACAATATAATCTAGTTTCGGAGCAAACAAATATCGCGAAAACTTTTGGAGAAACTAGCACAGAAGGTTGGTCAACTTTTGATATCAAGTTAGGAATTAAACCAATTGAAAGAGTAACGTTTGGAGTAGCGGTATTAAATGTTTTTGATAACGAATATCATAACCATTTAAATTTCTCTTATATAAATCAATCTGATTTTGTTCGAGAACCTATTAATGATCCTGGAATAAATTTCACTGCGTTTATTCAGTATAAATTTTAAAAAATAATATTAAACAAAAAAGACCTCTTTTTAGAGGTCTTTTTTGTTTAATATTAGGTTATTTCTTCTTTTTTTCACTATTCATAAATGAAATTAAAATTACAACAAGAGCAACACAAACTAATGCGAAAATGCCAATCATTATAACGCCATTATTGTAGTTGGCTAGGGCAATATTTTGAAGAATCATAACTTTTTATTTTTTAATATAAAGCAAAAGTACTTTAGAGGATATTAATTTAATATGATATTTATCAGAAATATATTTTTCTAAACTAAAAAAAAGAAATGAATCAATTTGACTCATTTCTTCAGTAATAATTTTTTCTTTAAAAATCGTAACCTTTTAACATCAAGTTCCAATACATAAAAGGCAGACCATATCTTTTTAGGATCCACAAAGGATAACTTGCTTTTCCGGTATTTAGTATCTTACTTAAAATCGGGTCAGACATTCTTACACCGTCATAACCAAATTCTGCTAAGAGCATTTTATTATGAGCCACTACTAAAGGACAAGAAGAATAGCCATTGTATTTCTTACAATCAGCTTCTTTACCGTCCATTAATTGAACTATATTCTTAACAACAACCGGCGCTTGCTTTCTAATTGCTGCACCAGTACGTGCGGTAGGTAAATCGGTAACATCTCCTACTCCAAATACATTAGGGTATTTTGTAGATTGCATAGAGTGTTTATCTACAGCCATCCACCCTTTATTAGGACCATCTTGGTTTGCTAATTTTGTTTTTTGAAACCAAGTAGGTGCAGATTGTGGTGGTGCTAAATGCAGCATATCATATTTAATAGTATAATGAACTCCTTTTTTACCCATCTGAAAACTTGCATTTTTTTCCTGTACTTCATGTTGTATTCCTTCTTCCCAAACATGCCCGATACACCCCGCGGCATTACGTTCATCATTTACTACATAGTTGTCACTGCCATTTGGTAATTCTAATCGTTCATAAATAGCTTCTTTATTCTCACCATCTATTTCAATTAACTTATACCCATAACGTTGTTTAATTTTATATTTAAGAAGGTATTTTTCTAGTTCAGTTTTAAAAGGCTCAACACCAAATATCATTGTACCTGGAGTAGCAAAAATAATATTTGTATTATCTTCCATCCCATGTTTAGCAACATAATCTCCCATTAAATACATTATTTTTTGTGGAGCTCCTGGACATTTTATAGGAGTTGCAGGTTGTGTAAATAACACATTTCCTCCTTTAAATTCTTGCATTAACTCCCAAGTATATCGAGGGTCAACATAATTTGAACAAACACCATTTTTTCCCATGGCTTCTTTTAAGCCCTTTATGCCATCAAGATTATTCTGTATTCCAGTTGAGTTTATTAAATAATCATAGGTTATTTTTTCACCGTTTTGTAAAATCACTTCATTATTGTCTGGCTGAATATCATCAACATATTCCTTAATCCAAGACACACCTTTAGGGATCAATTTTTTTTCTGGTCTTCGGGTAGCTTCATAAGACATTAAGCCTCCAGCGACTAAAGTATTGGCAGGTTGATAAACGTGAGTTTCCGTAGGGTCAATTATAGCAATATCTAGCCCTTTTTTTGCTCTTCTTAATTGAGCAGCAACCATAATTCCTCCGGTTCCTCCTCCAATTATTACTATTTGATGATGTTTACTCATTTTAGTAGTATTTATAATTTATACTCTACGAGAGTACGAATATTTCAACTATGCAAGGGTAACTAATGTTACAAAGCAAACCCTGAAAAAACTAATTAAATAGCTGAATATTACCAATAAAAGAGCCTACAGTTAATACCATTATTTTTAAATATTCAACTATAAATCAATTAATAAATAACAATTAATTAAAAGCAGGCTCAAATGTAAAAACACTAAAAATATTTTATTTTTTACCTGTATTGATACCTAAGATTGTGTACAAAGGACAGAAGTTAATAAAACTTGTGAGTAAGAAAACTCCTGCTAGCACTAATAATACAGTACCAAGAGTTCCGCTTATGGTTTCCATATAATACAATACTCCAACAACAATAGCAATAATAATTCGAATCATGCGGTCAGCGCCGCCCATGTTTTTTTTCATAATAGTTTGATTTAAAAATTTGTTATTCTAATAATAAAACAATTCCAGTAATGATTGTAATACAAATTGCACAAGACAGGATTAGTTTAATTATTTTATTTATTTTCATAGTGTAAAAATACTGGATGAAATAATTAATTCATGTAACATCGGTCACAGGCATAAATATATGAAAAACAACACTATAAAACAAATATTAGACAATACTGACATCTATTTAATTGATCAAATTCTTAAAAACAGATTCCATTCTTCAGAAACAATTCTCGATGCTGGCTGCGGAAGTGGTAGAAATTTGCATTGGTTTTATAATAATAATTTCAAAATCTACGGAATTGATCAAAATGAAACACAAATAGAAGACTTAAAACAAAAGTATTCCAAACAGAAAGTGAGTTTTTCGGTTTCGTCACTTGAAAAAATGAAATTTAAAGATGAATTTTTCAATCATATTATTTGTAATGCAGTCCTTCATTTTGCAAAAAATAAAAGGCATTTTAAAACCATGTTTTCTGAATTATTACGAGTTTTAAAACCTCAAGGATCGTTATTTATTAGAGTGGCTTCCGACATAGGAATTGAAGATAAAATAATTCCTGTTTCTGAAGGGGTTTTTAAACTACCAGACAGAACAACACGTTTTTTACTTACAAAATCACTATTTTTGGAACTCCAAAAGGAACATCAATTTACATTGCTAGAACCTTTTAAAACCGTTAATGTTAATGACTTGCGTTGTATGACGACTTTAGTATTACAAAAAAAATAATATGGAAAAATATATAACTGCGTTTACCGAAGCATTTCAAGGAACACTAAATTGGACAATAGACTCCATACTCTTCAAAGTACCTTGGTACACCAATTATTTTTGGGGATTGATTGCGATTTCTTTAATAGTTTGGTTGTTGGAAATTGCATTTCCTTGGCGAAAAAATCAGTCGATTATCCGAAAAGATTTTTGGTTGGATGGGTTTTATATGTTTTTTAATTTCTTTGTTTTTTCTATCATTATTAGTGGCGTTTATAAAATTTTAGGAACCTTTTTTTCCGAAATAGGACTCTCCAATAAAAGCTTCGCAATTTTGGATATTTCGCATTGGTCAATGTGGCTTCAGTTATTGATTTTCTTTATTGTATTGGATTTTGTACAGTGGTTAACTCACGTATTGTTGCATAAATTTGAATTTTTGTGGCGATTTCATAAAGTGCATCATTCGGTAAAAGAAATGGGCTTTGCAGCACACCTTCGCTACCATTGGATGGAAAATATTTTTTACAAACCTTTAAAAACTTTTGGCGTGATGATTCTTGGCGGTTTTGAACCCGAACAAGCCTATATCGTGCATTTTATTGCAATTGCTATCGGACATTTAAACCATGCGAATATTAAAATTACTTGGGGGCCTTTTAAATACATCCTCAATAACTCGGTGATGCATTTGTATCATCATGTAAAAGCATTGCCCGAAGGAAAACCACAAGGCATCAACTTTGGGATAAGCCTAAGTATTTGGGATTATATTTTTAAAACTAATTATGTTCCTGAGGAAAGTGGAACTATCGAGTTGGGTTTTGACGGAGAAGAAAGGTTTCCTAAAACGTTTATTGGGCAGTTTTTTACTGGTTTTGGGAAGGATTAATTAATTAAAACAGCGTATTAAATTTTATTCTTTTTAAATCCTTTCTATATTATTATTCAGTATTCAGCATCTAATTCATTTTTGATATATTTGTGAATATGAAGCTTCACTTATCCCTATTATTTTTATTAGTCTCCTTTTCTGTTTTTGCACAGGAAGTAGATTTAGAAGAAAATATTCAATCCTTAAAAGTAAAAATCCAGCAATCTGAAAAAGGAGAAAAGCTTAAATTATTAGATAGTCTTACATTATTAATTAGAGACCGAACAGCGTATAAATATGATTCTATTTCTAGAGTCACTATAAATTATGCGCTAGAATTAGATTCTATAAATATAGCAACAAGAAATGTAGCAGACCTTATTTTTTATAATTGTTATGTTATTGCAAAACCCAAAGAAGCTCTCGATATTTTTCTAAACTATAAAGGTTTTAAAAGTGTAAATGATGTAGCAAAAAATAATTATAGAGTAGCTGCTAATTTTTATTTATATGGTGGGGATTGTTATTCTTCTTTGGGAAATACAGAAAAAACACTTGAAAATTATAAAATAGCTGAAGAATTTTCATTTAAAGCTGGAGATAAAAGAAGAGTTGCAGTGGCACTTTTACGAACAGGATTTGAAAAAACAGAAATAGGATTATTTGCTGAAGCTTCACAAAATATACAGAAAGCGAGTAAATTATTTTACGAAGTTAAAGACACTTTGCATATGGTGAATTCTAAAAATGCACTATCTATTTTGTATAGCCAAAATGCCTTTTATAAAGAAGCAGAGAAGGTAAGAAATGAAGCCATCAAGTTAGCAAAACTAATGGAGCGGAAAGGAATATTGGGAGATATTTATTATAACGCTTCTATAGATGCAAGGATGACAAGAGATAAAAAAGCATGGATTTCTTATTTAAAACTAGCCCTTTCAGAAAATGAAAAGTCTGAATACACCTTAAATCGCCGTACTAATTTCATGAGTAATTTGGTGATAGCTTACTCAATAACCGATAGCCTTCCTCAAGCAGAAAAATATTTAAACGAAATTGAAAAAAACCCAAAAGAATACACAGAAGGAATAAATAAACGTTTCTATATAGAAGCTTTAAAACAAATTGCTTTTGCAAGAAAAGATTATACAAATGCCATTAAATATGGTAAGGAGCATTTACAATTAACAAAGAATCAAGATAGTTTTGTAGAAATTTATAATGCCGAAAAGTTTTTAGCCGATATATATTTTGCAATAGGGAAAAAAAATCAAGCAAATATTCATTTAAACCAATATTATTCAATTAAAGATTCTATTTCAAGTATTCAGAATGTAAAAACACTTGCTTATTATCAAACAATTTACGAAACCGAAAAAAAAGACCTTAAAATTGAAGCTCAAGAATCCAATATTGCCTTGTTGGATTCTGAAAACAAACTCAAAAATCAATGGTTACTTTTTGGAGGGATTGGATTTCTTTCTGTTTTTGGTTTTGTGGTGTTGGTTCGTTCTAGAAATACTGCTAAAAGAAGGCAATTAGATCAAAAGAAATTTACCGAACAGATTGTAAATACACAAGAAGTAGAACGCTCCAGAGTTGCCCACGAGCTGCACGATAGCGTAGGACAAAAATTATTGATATTAAAAAATAGTCTTTTTTTAAAAGAAAACAAACAGACAGACGAATCCAATCTATTAGACGAAACTATAAAAGAAGTTCGCGAAATGTCGCATAGTTTACATCCATTTCAGTTTGAAAAAGTAGGATTGGTAACTTCTCTTGAAGATATGGTATCGGCATTTCAGAAAAGTTCAGATATTTTTTATTCCTCAGAAATTGAAGATATTTTGGGTATGATTCCAAAGGAAAAGGAAATTTTTATATTCAGAATGCTTCAGGAATGTATGAGTAATGTGGAGAAACATTCGGGAGCAACTGGTTGTAATCTTTCGGTAATACAAGAAAATAACCACGTTATTTTTCAGTTAAAAGACAACGGAAAAGGCTTTGATGTTTCCCTAGAAAAAGAAAAAAATAAAAGCCTAGGTATGAAAACTTTAGAAGAACGAGCACGATTTATAGAAGCTGATTTTAGTATCACTTCCGAAGAAGAAAAAGGAACCCAAGTAAGCATTAAAATTGATAAAATATGAGTGTTTCAATTGTACTAGCAGACGATCATCCTCTATTACTAAATGGAACGGAACAGTTTTTAAAAACGCTTCGATTTAATGTAGTTGCTACTGCTCAAGATGGAAATGATGCTTATACTCAAATTCTAAAACACGAACCAGACATCGCAATTTTAGATTTTGATATGCCTAAATACAACGGAATTGAAGTTGCAAAATTATGCCAAAAAAAAGGAATTGAAACAAAAATAATCATCTTAACGCTTTACAAACAAGAAGCTATTATTAGAGAGATTGGTGTTTCCATTCGTGGTTATATTTTAAAAAATGATGCAATGGAAGAGTTGGAAAATTGCGTTCAAGAAATTGCAAAAGGGAACACCTATATCAGTAAAAATTTAAACGAGAATATTCATTTAGGAGACCCAACAAACTCAATTGAAAACCTCACGGTCACCGAAATGAAAATATTAAAATATTTGGCAAAAGATCAATCTTCTTCTCAAATTGCCGAAACCTTATTTATTTCAAAACGAACGGTAGAAAAGCACCGTAGTAATATTATCAAAAAACTAGATATTCCTTCCTCACAAAATGCCTTGTTGCTGTGGGTGCAAAAAAATCCTCAGTTTTTTAGTAGTTAAATTTAACAACCTATTTTGTAGCTTAATTGATGTTACAATCAAGTCTTAATTCTTTAAGCGAAGCGGTCGTATATCTTACATCATATTATCAAGCTACGTAGGTTTACGTATTGC
>CAZIMW010000108.1:0-9186 GCA_964540425.1 uncultured Flavobacterium sp. | reverse complement strand
ATAATTTTTTTTTACCGCTATGAAAACATTTTTTTGTCACAGTGAAAACATTTTTTACGCAAAGAAAACATTTTTTATGGATATCGGAACAATTTTTTTTAAATTTTTTTACATACATAAAATAACTTTATCTATCATTTATTACTAACAAGCAGTCTATAAATTGATCAAAAATATGAAAATTGATAACAATTAAAATAAAAATATTTTTTACCTTATCGATATTTTTTCCTGTGATGGCCGAAATACCAATACATTCGTAACCAATCGATCGGTATAAATGGGCCAAGTATTTTACCTCATCTAATTCTTCATCTGTATAAGAATCTACTTTATTAAAAAGTAAAACCGTTTTAATTCCGTAGGCTTCCGAAGCGACCAAAAAACGATCAATAAAAGTCGTAAAAGTAGGCGGATTGTTAAGGGTAACTAATAAAAAAGCGAGATCAATATTCGTGGCAATAATTTGGGTTTGTTTTGAAAGATTTACCGATTTACGGATAATGTAATTTTCGCGTTCTTCAATTTTATAAATCACACCAAACTCATCGGTTCCGTTTTTGTCTATTTCAAAATGCACTATATCTCCTACTGCAACGGGGTTGGTAGATTTAATTCCTTTAATTCGGAATTTTCCTTTTAGGCGACATTCGTAAAAAACACCTTGCTCGGTTTTTACGGTGTACCAACTTCCTGTAGATTTATAAACGGTGCCTTTCATTATGTTTAAATTATTATTTTTTTTAGGGTAATACTTCGACTTCGCTTAGTACAGGCTATATGTGTTCGCTATTAGTCATTTTTATTGTGTGATATAAATTTTAACATGCTTGTTTTATTAAGTCAAAAATAGTCTTTTTATTGGTTATTTAGTTTCTGGTGATTAATAGATTCTTGATGAATTGCTTTATAAATTTTAAGTATAAATTCTTCACTTAAATTATTCTCTTTACCTTCCAAAATCATTTTTTCTAAAATTTCATTCCACCTTTTGTTTTGTAAAATTGCAACATTGTTTTTGGTTTTTAATACACCTATATCATCGGCTATTTGCATACGTTTCCCTAAAATTCCTGTTAGTTTATGGTCAATAACATCAATTTGAGTTCTAAGATTATCTAGTTTATTTTTGTATTCAATAGCATCGCCTTCTTCTTTTTTAATTATAAGATCGTTGGTTAATTGCTTCAATACTTTTGGTGTAATTTGCTGTTTGGCATCGCTCCAAGCATTGTCTGGATCGTTGTGAGTTTCGATCATTAATCCGTCAAAATTAAGATCCAATGCCGTTTGACATAAATCAAAAATAACATCTCTACGACCTGCGATGTGGGAAGGATCTAAAATTAAAGGTAAATCTGGAAACAAATTTTGAAAATCGATTGGTATTTGCCATTCTGGATTGTTGCGATAACGTGTTTTTTCGTAGGTCGAAAACCCTCTATGTATTACTCCTATTTTTTTTATATTTGAGGCATGCAAACGTTCCACAGCACCTAACCACAAGGCTAAATCTGGATTTACAGGGTTTTTTACCAGTACAATTTTATCGGTTCCTTTTAAAGCTTCTGCGATTTCTTGAACAATAAATGGAGAAACCGTAGTTCTTGCTCCTATCCAAAGAACATCAACCTCGTTTTGTAAGGCCAATTCTACATGATGTGGATTTGCAACTTCTGTTGCTGTTAGCAATCCTGTTTCATCTTTTGCTTTTTTTAGCCATTTTAATCCAATTTCGCCTACTCCTTCAAAATTACCTGGACGTGTTCTGGGCTTCCAAATCCCAGCTCTTAATACGGTAGCATCGGTTTTTTTAAGTTGATGTGCTATGTTTAAAATTTGTTCTTCAGATTCAGCACTACAAGGTCCAGCTATCACTAAAGGATGATTTAACGCCATTGCATCTAACCAAGTTCGGAGGTTTTGATTATTTTCCATTTAAAGGTTTTGTTTTCTTACACAAAATTACATATTAAATTTATGTAGTTTTGTTTTAAAGTTAAAATATGTCTATTAAAGTTGAAAACATTACTAAAACTTACGGAAATCAAACCGTATTAAACAAGGTTTCTTTTTCGATAAAGAAAGGAGAAATTGTTGGGTTTCTGGGACCGAATGGTGCTGGAAAATCTACCATGATGAAAATTTTAACGACTTATATTTCTTCTTTTGAAGGAACGGCTTTTGTAAATGGATTTTCTGTTTCTGACGAAAAGCTAAAAGTACAAAAATGCGTAGGTTATCTTCCAGAGCACAACCCTTTGTATTTAGATATGTATATTAGGGAATATTTACACTTTAATGCCGAGGTTTATAAAGTTGATAAATCGCAAGTTGAATTAGTAATTGAACAAACAGGACTTTCTTCTGAAGCACATAAAAAAATTGAACAACTCTCCAAAGGTTACAGACAACGTGTAGGCTTGGCAAATGCATTATTGCACAATCCAGCGATTTTAATTTTAGATGAACCCACAACTGGATTAGACCCAAATCAGTTATTAGAAATTAGAGAACTTATTAAAACCGTTGCTAAAAAAGGCGGAAAAACAGTATTACTTTCGACTCATATTATGCAAGAAGTGGAAGCAATTTGCGATCGGGTAATTATTTTAAACAAAGGGAATTTAGTGCACGATAAAACAATTGAAGAAACCTTAAAAGAAAGTAATCTCGAAACTTTATTTACAAAACTAACTACTTAGTGTCTTACAATATAATCATTATCTTTTTTAAAAAAATAAAGGTTGTACTTTTTATTAATTCATACACTATTATAAATATGAAAAACAGTTTGCTTATTATTCTCTTGGCAATATCTTATTATGCTACTGCTCAAAATATAATTGTTTACGATTCTGTAAACAATTTAAGTCTTCCTTATGTTGCTATACAATTTGGCGATAACGGTATTTACACAGATGAGAAAGGAAGTTTTAACATAAAAGACATTACAAACGATAGCCTACAAATAAAATTTTATGGATATAATAATTTATTATTAGCAAAAAACATTTTAAAAGACACAATCTATATAACTCCAAAGGTAGAGGAATTAGATGAAGTAATTATAACTAATAAACAAACTGTAATTAATATTAAGCATACTAAAAACAACAAATCTTATAAAAGTTGGTCCGGTTCAAAGGAAACAGAAATAATCTCTATCTTTAAACCAAATAAAAATACAGAAAACACTCTTATAAAAGAGCTTAGTTTTGGCTTTAAAAAACTTAGAAAATTTGATTTTCCTGAGGGGAAAATCACCAAACCAGAAGTGGTTGTTCGTGTAAATATTTATAGTACTGAATACGGAATAATTAAAGATAAAATTTACTCTAAATTAAAAATGATTGATGTTTTAAAACACGATATTGTTGTTTTAGATATTGAAGAGGAAGCAATATACTTTCCTGAAGAAGGTTTAGGTTTTGGCATTGAGTTTATAAAATACGTTAACATAGACCCCGAAAACCCTACACTTATTAGACCTGCATTAGCAAGAGAAGCGTATGAAGATTTTGAAGTGCAAACTATTATACGTTTCCCTTTAAATAAAAATAAACCAATTTATCAATTAAATAAATTAATTAACGAAGGTCATTTTGCACTTACAAAAAAAGAAAAGGATTTTAAAAGAAACCTAATGATGGGTTTTAAATTAGTAAAATAACCTCATAAAAATCAAATTTTCATCAAAAACAATCCATTTTATAAAATTTGCCTCTTTCCGTCCAGACACTACTCAAAAATAAGCCTACCTGTATAAAACTCTTCAACCTCAACTATTGGAGGCTGCGTTAAAGAAATCACATCGCCCACACCCACAATTTTACCTCTTATTGATTTTTGGGGATTCACTATCATTTTATTTGTACTTCTATGAAATAAGAAAAGATTTTGAATTATTAATTCTGAAGCATCGATTCTAACATCACTATCTGCTGCTTGAAAAGAACAATTATTTGCTTCTCCTTTTAAAAAAAATTTTGAAAGTCCATTTGCAGTAATCACCAAGTTATCAACATTTAAATCATCAAAAATAAAATCTCCATTTACTTGAATTTCACCTAAACCTTCTGGATCATCAGATACAAGAGATAAATCCGAAAATTCAATTAAGCCTTCACTATAAATATCTAATCCAGATCTGTTATGAATTTCGGTGATATTTGGTGTTGTAACAAAAGCTTTGACAATACCATAATCTCTAACTAAATTACAGGTATTTAACTCATTTAACCATAATGTATCGTTGGCTACATAAGCACTTACTTCATTAATTAAATTCTCTCCTGTTTGAAAAACTACAGACCTAGTTTCTCCTTGAGATATAATTAAACTAACACCTTTACCAACAATAATTTTATCGAACCTTGTTACATCAAATCCTTGTTCTACAATATCTCCTGAAGCTTGAATACAATCAATACTGTTTTCAGAATCACATCCTAATAAAAAAACTAAACAAATAATGTATCCTATTTTTTTCATATTAATTTTATAACCTAACTCCAATTCCTATTTCTATTGACTCTGCTTTTGCCCAATGTGCATGTAATGTTACTGCACCAAAAAAGCGATCATTTAAAAAATATCTTTTAATCCCAAGTCTGTTATATATTCTATTTTCAAATTCGTAGGGCCAATATAAATAATATCCTAATTGCGAAACAAATGCTACTTTGTTAAAACGTAGTTCATGACCAATAAAAACACCCACTCTTTTATAATCTTCATTACCGGTTAGACCATCTTCAGGAAATGCAATAGACCTGTATTTTATTAATTCCTTTAAAAATGAAGAAAAGAAAACATCAACTCCAGCTTGCAAAGTACTTTTATAATTTATTCTTTTATCTACAAAGGTAGAAAATGTAAAGGAAGGATACTGACCTAAACCATTAACATCTGCTTCATTTATCCCACCTCTTAAAACCACATTATACTTAAATCGCTCTGCATAGTTACTACTCTTCCATCTACCAACAGGAATATAGACAGGAAAATCTTGTTTATCAAAACGATAACTCATTCCTAGATTAAAATACAAGGTGTTGGTACTTGTATTAGGTGCTTTAAAATTCGCATTAGAATAATGAATCACTCCAAAACCCGCATGAACACCTAAACCCTTATAAATATTTTCTTTTGTATAATTAAGCCTTAATAATGTGGAACTTAAAATTTGACTTCCGTAAGCATTATTTTGAAAATTAGTATCTGGATCATAAGGATTGGTGCTATACGCTATCCCTTGTCCCATACCAAAGACCAAAGCTCTATTTAGAAAATAAAAATTAAAATGTCCATAAACCGAATAATTTTCGCCTAAAAATTCGTTTTTCATGTCTTGATAAGCAAAGGTAAAACCCCAATCTGGATAATTGTAACGCCCCGCCCATTCGTTAAATCCATACGTTTTTCTATTGTAGGCTAACATAATACCCGTAGGGTGTCCAGTAATTAAATGCGAAACATCTTTATTATGCTCAATAATAGTCCCATAGAAATAATCCGCTTCTAATGAAAAATAATTCATTTCATTTTGTTGTGAAAATATCGAGGTAGTAATTAATAGAAGAATTACTAGTATGGGTAACTTCATGGTTCTTTTTAGAAAGGCGTAAATATAAGTTAATAATAAAATATTATTGAAAAAATATCAATTTGCTTTTACTAACATTAAACTGCTTTTTATAAAGTAAATTTATTATATATTGCAATTCAAATTATCTAATATGAAACGTTTTAAAGTGCTTTTTGTTATAGTTTTATTTTTTCAATTTTCATTCGGACAAGAAAGCAGCAACGAATCTTTCCCTGAAAGTTATTTTGGAATTTACAAAGGCGAATTACAAATTTATGGTGGAAATGTAACTAAAACTTTTCCGATGGAATTTCATTTTTTACCATCAGATTCTACGGGTGTTTACAAATATATGCTCGTTTACGGAAGTGGAGATGTTGTTGAATATAGAAAATATGCACTTATTGAAAAAGACAAAAAACAAGGTGTTTATTTATTGGATGAATTAAATGGGATTCAATTAGATTGTCAAGTGATTGACAACAAAATGTATTTCCTATTTCAAGTAAAAGATAGTTTATTAACTACGTTTGTTACTTTTGAAAAAGACCACCTTTATTTTGAAATTATCGCAACCGATGTGAAAAATAAAAACAGCAGTGGTGGACAAGATGAAGAAACTCCCGAAGTTTTTTCTTACCCAATTAATGTGGTACAAAAAGCAATATTAATTAAACAATAAGAATATTTTTATTTTTCTGAAAAAGTGTACATTTGCATATCTAAAAAGAGGAAAGATTTGACTGATTGCAACCTCATTTACTGAAAAATATTTCAGTAATATAAAAATGCTAAAGGCAGTTTTTAACCGAAGAACCGTTCGGTTTGTAATTTCCCCAAGCAGCTTTCGTCAGTAGTATTAGCATTAAATTTAAAAGAATACCATTTATGGCATATTTATTTACATCAGAAAGTGTTTCTGAAGGACATCCAGACAAAGTAGCAGATCAAATTAGTGATGCATTAGTAGATCATTTTTTAGCATTCGATCCACAATCAAAAATTGCCTGTGAAACGTTGGTTACTACAGGACAAGTTGTTCTTGCTGGCGAGGTAAAGAGCAATACCTATTTAGATGTTCAAAAAATAGCTAGAGATGTCATTAATAAAATTGGTTACACCAAAAGCGAATATATGTTTGACGGTAATTCTTGTGGTGTATTTTCTTCTATTCACGAACAATCTTCAGATATAAATCAAGGAGTTGATCGTGCAGAAGGAGAAGAACAAGGAGCAGGAGATCAAGGAATGATGTTTGGTTATGCGACTAATGAAACTGCGAATTATATGCCATTGGCTTTGGATTTAAGCCATCGTATTTTAATCGAATTAGCAGCTTTAAGAAGAGAATTGAAAGACATTGATTATTTGCGTCCTGATGCTAAAAGCCAGGTTACCATAGAATATAGCGACGACAACAAACCACAACGAATCGATACGATTGTAATTTCTACACAACACGACGATTTTGATGAGGATGAAAAAATGTTAGCTAAAATAAAATCAGACTTAGTTTCCATTTTAATTCCTAGAGTGGTTGCACAACTTTCTCCAGAAATTCAAGCATTATTTAACGATGATATTACTTATCACATCAACCCAACAGGAAAATTTGTAATCGGTGGTCCTCATGGCGATACTGGTTTAACCGGAAGAAAAATAATCGTTGATACTTACGGCGGAAAAGGTGCTCACGGTGGTGGAGCCTTTAGCGGAAAAGATCCTAGCAAAGTAGATCGTAGTGCTGCTTATGCTTCCAGACATATTGCTAAAAATATGGTGGCAGCTGGTATTTGTGATGAAATTTTAGTGCAGGTAAGTTATGCTATTGGCGTTGCGGAACCAACTTCTATTAACGTCGTTACTTATAATACTTCAAAAGTTAATAAAACGGATAGTGAAATTTCTAAAATTGTGGAAAGTCTTTTTGATATGCGACCTGCTGCTATTGAAAAACGTTTAAAGCTTAGAAACCCTATTTATTTAGAAACTGCTTCTTACGGTCATATGGGAAGAAAATCGGAGAAAAAAGAACTTACTTTTTATTCTGGCGATGGTAAAAAAACAACCCTAAATGTTGAAACTTTTACTTGGGAAAAATTAGATTATATTTCTGAGGTTAAGAATGCTTTTGGTCTTTAATAGTTATTACACCGAGATTCACGGAGAAAAAATGCGGAGATTCACGGAACTATATTTGACACTCCCGAAGCATTAGGATTACTATATTTATTTTCAATTTTTATCAGTGTAAATCCGAAAAACCAGTAGTATCTGTGTTCCAATTTTAAATCTATTTTTCTTTGCAACTTAGCGTCCCGACACTATCGGGATTGCGAGCCAAAATAAATAGTTTAGACTTTAATTATCACGAATACCCTTATTGCTTTACAATATTAGCGGAAGCCATTTGTTTGCTTCCTTGAAAGAAATAAACTCCCATTATTTCATCTTGGTCTTTATAGGCTTTTTCTATAATTATTCTGGTGCCAGGTCTGCAATTACTTTGCCCTTTGGTAATTTTTTCTTTGAAGAATATTTGATGGTCATTTTCTTTATCAAAATACCAAAACCCACTACAAGGGAAATCTGGGTATGATATTTTAATTTCATCTTTATTTACGTAGTTTAAAATTACTTTCCAGGTTTTACCACCATCTTGATAACCCTTACCTTCCCATTTTCCAGGAAGCCAATCTTTAAATATGGTATTGGTTTTTACTACTCGCTTTCCGTGTTGCCATAAGCCTTCATATTCATCACCATTTTTTTTAATAAACACGCCTTCTCCGTGTTTTTTTCCGTGTTTGTAAACACCTATAAATGCAGCTCCATTACTGTAAAAATACTTTCCTTTACCGTTAAATTTCCCATCTTTCCAATCGCCTTCATATTTGTCGCCATCGCTCCATTTATAAACTCCAAAGCCATTCTTACAATCACCTGAGGTACATTGTGCTTGAATTGAAAAACTAAATGCTAAAAATATTAAAAGAAAGGAAAACGATTTCATAAATTTGGGATTTATTAGGTGAACTTTAGAAAAACAAAAATAGTATTTATTATGAATTTTGAATTGTTTTTTCAATAAACCTTCTTACATAAACCAAACGATACAATCCAAATAAAAACATTAAAGGAGATAATACCACCAAACCCCAACCTAAGAAGGGAATGTCTTTAAAAAAATTAATATGTATAATAGAAATTCCTGTTCCTAGAAAGAAAACAGACAACCTAAAAAACGCCAAAAAAGTACGCTCATTCGCCAAATGAGTTCGTTCAATAGCAAGACGATCGCTTAAGCTTAACTTATCCTTTTCCATTTTAAAAGTTTGGATAAATATACTGTAATATTTTTGAGGATAGAAATTAGTTATAGATAAAACATCAAAGCCAAGATAGGTCTCGACTGCGCTCGACCAGACACTTTTTATTATTCAAAAAGAATTAAATAATATTATAATCCTTCGCTTTTTGTACCGCTTCAATTTTACTGTGAACTTGTAATTTTTTATAGATGTTTTCTATGTGTTTTCTTACGGTACTTGGTGATAAAAATAAATTACCTGCAATAATAGTATAGCTTAAACCCT
>CAZIMW010000107.1:0-9367 GCA_964540425.1 uncultured Flavobacterium sp. | reverse complement strand
AAACAATTGGCAAATCCTGTTGCAGCATTAATTAGTGTACCAATACAAAACAATTTTGACTTTAATGTTGGACCTATTGAAGGTTTTAGGTATAATGCAAATATCCAACCGGTAATACCAATATCAATAGGTGAAAATTGGAACTTAATAAGTAGGACTATTGTTCCTATTATTTCGATGACAGATGTTACTGCTCCAGGTAGTAGTGAATTTGGATTAGGAGATATTGTACAAAGTGTGTTCTTTTCACCTAAAAAAGTAAACAATGGTTTGGTTTGGGGTGTGGGTCCCATATTTATTTTACCCACTGCTACAGATGATGCTTTTGCTTCAAAAAAGCTTGGAATAGGACCTAATGCATTGGCTTTAAAATTAATAGGTCAATGGACAGTTGGTGCTTTGGTAAACCACACTTGGTCTGTAGCTGGTGATAATGATTATCAAGACATAAGTGCTACTTTTTTTCAACCCTTTATGACTTATGCTACTAAAACGGGGTCTTCATTTACCTTGGCTTCAGAAAACACTCAAAGTTGGAACAATGATGTATTTGGTGGTTTTGTAGGATTCTATTATGCTAAAGTGATGAAATTTGGAAATCAACTTATGCAATTAGGTGGTGGTCCTAGAGTGTTTTATGGTAATAATGTTGCAAACCCAGATTGGGGAATTCGGGTGAATGTTATTTTATTATACCCTAAAAAATAAGGTTTTTTGAAAAAGTTTATTCTAGTTATATTATTAATTTTTGGTTATTCAGTTCAAGCTCAAAAAGTATTTTCCGTAGATCAATCCTATCAAGCAGACGTCAAAGTATACGTCACCGACCAAGCATATCAAGCAGATTTATTGGTTTATAAAGTGGCCCAAAATTACCAAGCAAAAGGGAATGAAGGGAAATGGTTTTTTACAGATCAGGCTTATCAAGCTGATAAAAAAATCTATTTTGTTGATCAGAGTTATCAAGCCGACTTAAAAATCTATTTTGTAGACAATAGTTATCAAGCAAAATGGAGAGAGAAAGCAAAAATCCATTTACTCTATTAAACAGAATGAGTCTTTACAACAAATACATATTACCAAGAGCTGTTAATTGGGCTTGCAAACAAAAACCAATGTCGATTCAACGGCAAAAAGTAGTTCCTTTTGCAGAAGGAAATGTGCTAGAAGTTGGAATTGGATCTGGACTTAATCTTCCCTTTTATTCAAAAGACAAAGTCAAACACTTAACCGCTATTGAGCCATCCTTAGAAACTTGGAACAGAAATATTATAAACATCAACGACTTACCTTTCGGTTTTGAGTTTGCACAAGCATTTGCTGAAAACATTCCAGCTGAAAATAACAGTTTTGATACCGTTATTTTAACCTACACGCTCTGTACCATTCAAGACACTTTTAAATCGCTAGCAGAAATAAGAAGAGTTTTAAAACCTACTGGAAAACTTCTCTTTTGCGAACATGGTAAAGCTCCCGATGCGGCAATTCTGAAATGGCAAAACCGCATCAATCCGTTTTGGAAAATGGTAGGTGGTGGTTGTAATTTGAATAAGGATATTCCTCTATTAATTGAAAGCAACGGATTTCAGTTAAAAAAAATAGATTCCATGTATATTCCTGGTTGGAAACCCGCTAGTTTTAATTATTGGGGCGCTGCTGAAATCAGATAAATTTAGTTCTAACAAATAGTTAAACTTCTTTTCACAAAACAATTAGTCACTATTATTTCGTATCTTTAGAAGTATTAATATGTAATACAAAAATTATGAGAGCAATTTTTTATTGGATATTGCTAGTTCCTTTTTTAGTGATATCGCAAAGTAATTCTGAATATACCGTAATTGAAAACGGTATGATGACTGTAAATCCAAAATACATCGCCGAATTTGAAGCAGGAGTGGCCGCCCATAACAACAAATACCATACCGACGGAATGTACGGTTCCCGTATTTACCAAATTAACAACGGAACCAACATTGGAAAATACCTTTGGGTAATGGGCCCTATTCCTTGGAGTGCTTTTGATGAAAGACCTCAACAAGAAGGTCACGATGAAGATTGGAACAAAAACATAGAACCTTATACCATCGCTGGTGGTGATCAAATTTACTGGCGTTTTCACCCAGAACTATCTAACTTCCCAAAAGATTTTACCATTAAAAATGCCATGGTAGATATGTTTGATATCAAACGATTTAAACAAACCGAAGTGTTAGAACTTTTAAAAAAACTAAAGAGAGTTAAAAAGGAAAAATATCCCGAAGATTCTTACGGTATTTATACCAATGAGTTTCCAAATGATAAAGAAGGAAAAGACGTTACGTTTGTTTCATTTTATCAAGATTCTGGTTGGTTGAGTAAAAAAGGGGAATTTCCGAAAAAATATGAAGAAGTTTTTGGCAAAGGTAGTTTTGATCAATTCTTAAAAGAATGGGGAAAACTCACCAATGGTAAACAAACCGAACTTTGGATTTTTAGAGAAGATTTAAGCGGTATTTCAGGTGAAATAAAAGGAACTTCGGGTAAGTATCAAGGAAAGTAATTATTGTGTCCGTTCGAGCGCAGTCGAGAACTGCTTAAGTTTAATTTAGGTCTCGACTGCGCTCGACCAGACAAAAATATTCTTCAACCTATAATTAAGTTACAATTCCTTATTAAAAGATTTTTTAATAAGTTCGGCTTTGCAATTAATTTCGAGGGTTTTATAGATGTTTTTAATATGACTTCTAACGGTGTCTATGGACACAAATAAATCTGAAGCAATCATTTTATAGCTTTTTCCTGAAACGATTCCTTCAACAATTTCTAATTGCCTTTTGGTGAGGAGTTGTTTCTTTTTAGGTGCGTAATAATTGGCAATTTTTCTGGCAATAGCTGGCGACATATACGAACCGCCTTCACTTACTATTTTTACAGCTTCTGCTATTTTCTGAAGTGAAATACGTTTGGACATATACGAGCAAGCACCACAAGAAAGGGCTTCAAAAATCTTATCGGTTTCTTCAAAAGTAGTGAGCATCATCACATCCAATTCTGGTAGTTTATTTTTAATAAAAGGAAGCCCTTCCAATCCAGAAAGCCCTGGAAGGTTAATATCTAACAATAAAATACTGGGTGTTTTTTCACAGGCTTCTATCTGTTCTAAAAAACTTTCTATAGAGTTAGCCACCAAAACAACTTCAACAGATGCTTGGAGTCCAAAGTATTCTGCCAAACTTTCTTGAATAATCAAGTCGTCTTCTATGATTGCTAGGTTGAGGGTTTTCATATTTTATTAATCAGAATATAAAAATACAAGAGTTTATCGTAGTATGCAATAACATAACAATGTGGTTTTTCTAAATAATTATATGTTAGCTAATTCTCTATTAATAATCTCTAATGTTTTTGAAATTGACTTACGCATATCGTAAGCCATGTCGTTATGGTTTATACAATAATCATAAACGAGTGAAAAGTAATCTTCAAAATTCTGGTTATCTTCAATTTTTTGAAGTTTATAATTATACTTGTTTCGTCTTTGAATATCAACTTTTGTAAAGGAAGTTTTATAATTATTACTAAGCTTTTCGTTATTACGCATTTCATTAACAATATTTCTAAATTGATAATTTTCGATTAAAAACGGTGTGTAGATTGTGGATACAAAAACTTCATACGTAAATTCATCTTGTTTTAAATCGACTACACTTGCAGACCAGTTGGCTAAAAATGTTTTTATACTGTCATTCCTAATAATATAGAGGTTTCCCGTATTTATTAATTCATTTGTAATACCCGTATTAGGATCGTATGTTGGAAAAAACAAGGTTCTGGCTATATGATAATCAATACTATCTCTTTTTTCATTAAAATCGTTTAAATCAAAACGTTACAGCAACCATACAGATGATTCTGCAGCATCTTTTCGCATAGATATTTTTTGGTTTAGTTGTTTTAAATTAGATTCGTATTCAGATTTTAGTTTTTGAAGTATTACTTTTTCTTTAGCTTGGCTTTTCCTTTGGTCGTTCCAATTATTGAGTGAAAGCGCAATTAAAATCCCAAAGACTACTAAAACTATTTCTCCAACAGCATAACGTGCGTATTTAAAGGTTCGGTTTTCGTTTGCTAGTTTTTTACGAGTTTTTCTAAAGAAGTTAATCATTTGGTAAGTTTTGGTTATTAAAAAACACTGTTGTTATTTCTTGCTAATACTATCTATTCTTTCCTGAATTTGAAGCAATACTTTTTTATGTGAATATATGGAACAATGCCCTTCCATTGGAGTAAATTCAATTTCAGCATCAGACACTGGATTTGTTGTCGTTTTCAGAAAATCATTAAATCCTCTTACTCCAGTATTCAGATAAAAATGATCCATATCTCCCATCCAGATATATATTTTCCCTTGTAATTTCGGACCTAATTCAGCCCAATTTTCTTTGACATAAATTTTGAAGTCGTATTTTTTCCAATATTCAGCTACCTCAGCATCAATTACCCCAGTTGTGGGATCAAAAAGTGGCTTTGGCAAATCATTATTCCCTTTTGGACTATACAATGCAGTATGTGCACTAAATTGCCCTCCAGAATTAAGAAAGGTATTGGATGCTTCCAAAACATTTTCATATTGAATAAACTCCTTGAGGGACAACATAGGCTCCCCATAAGTATCTCTCATTACCGGTCTAACATACCCATATTCATTTACATAAGCATTCTTATCTTTATAAATATTAATTAGTTGGTAATTCTCAAAATCTATGGCATCAGGACTGTACGAATAAACACCATTAAAAGCGTCGGGATAATACAATTGTAATCCCAAAGATACCCATCCTCCAGTGGAGCAACCATCAACAAATCGAGTAGTTGAAGTATTTATGCCTCGATATTTAGATTCTATATAAGGAATTAATTCATTTATAAGCGAGTACCCGTAAGGGCCACTATTATCTGAGTCCATTTGATAAGAATCTCCAAAAGGGCCTTCCCCATCCAAAAATACCGTAATTATTTGTGGTGCTTCCTTAGAGTCCCACCATTTCATAAAATCCTTATTTCCTGTTAAACGATTAATTCTAGTATATCTTCCTCCATAGCCAGCAACATTATACCGTATTGGATATTCTTTGTTTTTATCATAGCCATGCGGAAGTAGAACCGATGCTTTTAAATAAACTGGTTTCCCCCACCAATTAGATAAGGTGTCACTTTTAAAATCAATTACTTTTGATAATTCATGACTGGTTACTTTTCTTGCTTCAATAGTCTGACTAAGCGTCATCTCCACATTTATGGATTGATTGACAGTTACTTTTTTCTTTTTACTGAAAAAATTACCAGGTGCATTAATTCTAGATTCCTTACTATCTTGATCCCATAGAATTTGCACATAATATTCTCCTTCAGGAATTTCATCCAAATTCCAATTGGAAGTGCTTATCCAAGAGTTATCATTTTTGATTTCTAAAACCTCATCAGAATTAAATTCAGTTACGTTTTTAGCAAAAATATAGGTTTTACTTCTTGGACTAGGCCAAGTCTGAGTACGAGGTTCCACCTTTGAACTTTCAGAAAAGAAAAGGAAAAGTCTTCCTTTTTCATTGAAGTTTTCTTTTACCTTCTGTGCTACATTTACTTTAGCAGAAAAGCTAAAAATTTGTTTTTGGGAATGAACATTCGTTACTGTGAAAAATAGAATGATTCCTGTGAGTAGTAGTTTAAGTTTCATTGGTTTCGTTTTTTTTGTATTGTTTTTATTCTATTGTGCTTTCGTTATTTATTTTTCTCTAATTCAGTTTCAATGGAAGCAATTAACTTTTCGGTCATTAAAATCATAGTATCATATTCAGCAATAAGTTTACTATTAGTAAAAACGGAAAGCACAAATCCATTTTTAAACGTTTGGTTTTTTAATAATAATTTTATTTTTTCTTCAGAAAGATTTCTATTTACTCCTTCTTTTCCCTTTGATACTTGAAAGGTATAGTTTTCAATATCTGATTTAAGGTCTGTAATGCTGAAATAAATGGGATACATATAATTTTCGAAATCGTAGGTTAAATGTTCTTCTAAAAAATTGATTTGCTTATATCCCATTTGTATATTGAGGAGTGTATTTTTTATTGAACTATTGGATATAATGGCAAGGTTTCCAGAATTTATCAACTCTTGAAAGGTATTATCATTCTTTTTTATTGGATACCAAACTTGAACATTTAGATTATGAAAGTTAAATTTATTTGGGTCGACTATTTCTTCTCCTTCAAAAAATCCCAGAATTGTTTCGGCTGAATTTACAGAGGTTTCTCTTAAAATTTTATAAGCGTTGAGTTCTGTTAGGTTAAGTTGCAAATCGGATTTTATACCCATAAGATAATCAAGTTCCTTTATTTTTAATTTACCTGCTTCGTTATTGTTATTTATAGTTAATGCTATTAAAATACCAATAACCACAAGTAAGATTTCTCCAACTGCGTAAAGTAGATATTTACTGACCTTGTTTTCTTTTATCATATTTTGTCTAATTTTTCTAAAGAATTTTATCATTGATTAGTGATTGGTTTTAACTTTACTATGCTTGTTTCTAGCTCAGTTTTTTGTTGTGTTTTCGTTATTTTCATTTATCGTTTTTATAATACTCTAAATTTTCAATCAGCTTGTCGATATGAGGAATAGTTGTTTCAAAATTAGAAGTCAAATAAATAACACCACTTTTAAATAATTCAACACAGGAAATGAACTCATCGTCATTATTCTGGACAATCATTTGCATTTCTACAATATTTCTATTTAAATCTAATAAGTGATTGGGTGCGAGAAAATTCAATTTTGAGTTTGTTGCATATTCGCCTTGTTTTTCGAAAGCTACTTTTATAGGGCTAAATCTCATTCTGTAAACATCATCGATTTGATGAATTAAAGAGTCGGGTAATTGTTTCCATAAACCAGACCCAGAAATGGTTGCATAAATGGGTGAGTTCACATTAAAGGACCAACCATCTGTTCCTATTATATATAATAAATTTTTTAAGTTTAAAGTATCTATCTTACCATTAAGTTCCCACTGTTTAATGGCTACTTCTGATTTCTTTATTATTGATTTCCCTACTGCCAAATCTGATACAAATTCTGCTTTTTTTGATTGTAAATCTGTAATTAAAACAGCTACTAATTGTTTTTCTAATTTCCTTTCTTTTCTCTCTTCATTCCAATTGTTTATTGAAAGAGCAATCAAAATCCCTATTACAACAAGCACAATTTCTCCAATTGCATATTTCAAATACTTTATTGGTTTCGTGCCATCCGAAGCCTTGGTGTAGGAAGGGTCATCTGCCAATAACTTTCTCTTTTTTCTAAAGAAGTTAATCATAGTTTTTAATTGTTAATTTTATTACGTCCGCAAGCGGCTATCTCCACCAAATGTCCGCTGGACATTTGATTTTGTTTACACAAAATTCTGTTTCTATAATGTGTTTTCCTGAAGAATTTTATCATTGTTAGTGGCTGGTCATAACAAAACCTAATAACCTGTATATGGTTTCGTTACGTTGATTTAGAAACTAAGTTAGTAAATACAAACCGAATAGAAAACCCTCGCGCCTTGATAGTTTATCGGGACGCGATGTTTTTCATAATCAGATAAGAACTAGCAATTAATTATACGCGGTATTGTAGGCTCCTCTTAATTAGAACTGTTTAGTTTTCTATCAAAAACAATCAAATATTTCATTAAATGATTTTAGTTTGACTTTAAAATTTTATATACCTGATTATCTAATTTCAAATAGTATATATTAGGCGATAAATTTGATAAATCAATCTCTTGATTATTTGTTTTAATTGTTCCAATAATCAATAGTTTTCCTAAAGGAGAAAACAATTCATAATTCAATTCCTCAGAAAAGTTCAATGACAAATTAATTTTTGAATTGGTTGGATTTGGATAGATGATTACTTGCCTATTATCAAATTCATTGACAGACAATGTTCCATTAATATCAAATCTCGAAAAGAACTGCCAAATTTCCATGGAGGCATTAATATCGTAGTTTGTTCCTGGGAAATTAAAAGCTGAGCCTGGCCAAGTATGGTCTCCTCCAATAACTTTCATGTGTTCTGTAGTTACACCATTATCGCCATCTGAATAAACAATATGTTCGACGGTGCTTCCATCTAAAGGATCTATATCTGGAAAAGTCGTAGTTGTTGGGGTTGTATCGCAATTATTATAATTAACCCAATAAGATATAACATCTACAATGGGTAATGTCCAAGTATCACCAGAATAAGGGACAACGCCATCACTTGTACCATGAATTTGCAGAATTGATGTTGGATGTTGTGTGTTACAGGCATCATAAGTATCTGGAGTCATGGAGCCAGTTACAGAGGCAATAGCTGCGATTTTTTCGCTCAATTGACAAGCCAACAAAAAACTCATATATCCACCATTAGACATTCCCACTGAATATACTCTATCTAAATTAATAGTGTATAGGTTTGCTAATTCATCTATTAATGCTTCGGTAAAACCTACATCATCTGCTGTACTTCCGACTTTTCCTACATTCCAATGTTGATCTCCTTCAAATAGAGTTCCTTCAGGGTGAACCAAAAGAAAACCTTCTGTATCAGCTATATCACGAAAATCGCCATAATGCATTTGTTCGTTAGCATTACTACCATACCCATGAAAATTTAGAACCAAAGGCACATCTGTATTGCCATCGTAAATAGCTGGAATATATAAAATATAGTCTCGCTGAATTCCATCGTGCATAATAGATGCATTGATGGTTTGTTGTGCATAAATAGGAAAAGAGATTCCTATAAGAATAAGTAATAAAGCTGTGTGTTTCATAATTGAATTGTTTTAGTTTTATTAAAATGACATAGTTAAAAAAGATACTCTATTAAAATAGTACTATACAAAAACATCAGGATGACTTAATTGACCAATTTTACTGGTGTTATTTTGCATTTTATTTTATTATTTTACATTTATATGTAATGGTCTCGGCTATGAATAGTTATTTATTTTTCAATACTATCCTAAATCGGGCTTTACCATTTTCTAGGTGTTCAATTGCTTCATTTACCTTTTCCATTGGAAATTCCTCAACATCTGGATAAATATTGTGTCTTACACAAAAATCAAGCATGGTTTTAGTTAGTGCAGGACTGCCTATCGGACTTCCTCCTACCGATTTTTCTCCCATAATTAAACTGAATGCAGGAATTGCCATCGGCTCCAAAACAGCTCCTACCGTATGAAATCTTCCTTTTGGTGCTAATGCGGTCAAATAAGAATTCCAATCTAATGATACATTAGTTGTATTTAATATAAAATTTAGTTTTCCGGTTATACTTTCTAATTCTT
>CAZIMW010000106.1:0-9383 GCA_964540425.1 uncultured Flavobacterium sp. | reverse complement strand
TCTTGGGTCTTGGGTCTTGTCTCTTAATAGCAAAGCGGTCTTGTCTCTTTTGTTGGACAGTAATAATTAAAATTCTAAAATATTCCTTTATAAAACCAATGACCCCTTTTATATACTGCAAAACAAAAAAAATCCCAACCTAATTAAAGATTGAGATTTATATTTCGTTGGCCCACTAGGGATCGAACCTAGGCTCTTCTGCACCAAAAGCAGACGTGTTACCAATTACACCATGGGCCAAAATTTTATACTACACGCAAATATACGTAAGCGGATGCAAATTTATAATAATCTTTGGCTTGGACAAACATTTTCTGAAAATTATTTAGAAAATTAATAATTCTGTTATTACTTAATAATATTCATAGTGCTTTTTACGTTACATTTTATTAGTAAATTCGCCACAAACTTAATTGAATCACTTTATGAGTTCTTTCGACTTTAAAAAATGGAATAATATTTTAGGATGGTTTGTATTCACCATTGCCCTTGTTACTTACTGGCTTACTGTAGAACCTACGGTAAGTTTCTGGGATGCAGGAGAATACATAACTACCTCTAGTAACTTGGAAGTCGGACATCCTCCAGGAGCTCCTTTGTACCAATTAATGGGTGCTTTCTTTTCAAATTTTGCAATGGAACCCTCCAATATTGCACTCACTATAAATTTAATGTCGGTTTTTGCTAGTGCATTTACCATATTATTTATGTTTTGGTCCATCACTTTATTATTAACCAATATTGTTTCAAAAAATAATGAAATTAATAAGGAAGGTAATTATGCTATCTTAGGAAGTGCTGCTATCGGTTCTTTAGCATTTACATTCTCGGATAGTTTTTGGTTCAATGCGGTAGAAGCTGAAGTATATGCTATGGCAACATTAATAATGTCAGCACTGTTTTACTTAGCTCTTCGCTGGGAACGTGATATGCTTAACCCTCGTGGTGACCGTTGGGTAATACTAATTGCTTTTGTAATTGGGCTTTCTTTTGGAGTTCACTTTATGGGATTACTGACTATTCCTGCTATGGGAATGTTATATTTCTTTAAAAATTATAAAACAGTTACTATTAAAAATTTCTTAGTGGCTAATGTAGTAATGGTTGCAATTTTATTGTTTATTTTCAAATTGTTACTTCCTATGACTTTAAAGTTTTTTAGTGCTTTTGAAATATTCTTTATCAATAGCCTCGGAATGCCTTTTAATTCAGGAACCATCATTGCAGGGCTTGTATTTATTGCCTTGTTTTATTTCTTATTACGTTATACTCGAAGTAAAAATTTAGTAAAATTAAATACTTTATTACTTTCTATATTATTTATATTTATAGGTTTTTCAAGTTGGATTATGCTGCCCGTAAGAGCCAATGCTGGAACGATGATTAACGAAAACAATCCTAATAATGCCCGTGAACTATTAGCTTATTACAACCGGGAACAATACCCTGAATCACATTTATTTTACGGTCCTTTGTTTACTGAAAAATATGTAGGACTAGACCCTAACAACCCTTACAAAGACTCGAAACCTAAGTTTGAAAAAGATATAAATAAAGGCAAATATATTATCGTAAACAATTACAAAAACGACTCTCAAAATACAGACGATGCCCAAAAAGGGTTCTTCCCAAGAATGTGGAGCACTGAACATAGCGTCAATTATATAGAGTTTACCGATGGCCTAGATTTTACAATTAAAAGAGAATATTTAGGAGAATCTCGTTTGGTCGATATTGTAAAGAATTTTAATCAAGACAAAAGAGCTGGTAAAATAACAGCAGAAGATATTGATGAATTTTTAAAAGATTTTGGTCTCTATCTTGACATCCAAAAGCCCTCCTTTATACAGAATATGTCATACATGTTCGAATATCAATTCGGCTATATGTACTGGCGTTATTTTATGTGGAATTTTAGCGGAAGACAAGACGATAAGCAAGGAGAATACACAGACCTGCACGGAAACTGGCTCACCGGAATCAGTTTTATAGATAATATGCGATTGGGAGACCAAAGTAAAATACCAAGCGATGCAAAAAACAACAAAGCTCGAAACACCTATTTTATGCTTCCGTTAATTTTAGGAATTATTGGAATTTTATTTCATTACAGAAACGATCCTAAAAACTTTTGGGTACTTTTAAGCTTCTTCCTTTTTACAGGAATCGCTTTAAAAATATATTTAAATGAAAGGCCGTTTGAACCTCGAGAACGAGATTATGCTTTGGTAGGTTCATTTTATGTATTTTCAATTTGGATAGGTTTTGGAGCTTACGCATTATTCGAAATTACAAAAGAATATGTAAAACCAAAACTCGCTGTTCCATTAGTATTAATAGGTACTGCCTTAGCAGTTCCTGTGTTAATGGCTTGCCAAAACTGGGATGATCACGATCGTTCTAACCGTTACACAGCTCGATCTATGGCAAAAATGTATTTGGACTCATTAGATGAAAATGCCATAATATTTACCATTGGCGACAACGATACGTTTGCACTTTGGTACGCACAGGGCGTTGAGGGCTACCGGCAAGATGTAAGAGTTATAAATACTAGTCTTTTTCAAACAGATTGGTATATTGATGATATGAAAAAGAAAGCTTTTACAAGCGATCCAATTCCTTCGCAACTTACACACGATAAGTATAGGTTTGGAACTCGAGATTTCCTATTCTTTCAGAAAACAAGAAAAGATACAATTGATATTAAAGACTGGATGGATTTTGTTGCCGATGACAGTCAGAAAACAAAAGTAGAATTAGACAGTCGCCAATGGGCAAATACTTTCCCATCAAAAATAATTCGTGTGCCTGTGGATAAAAAAGTGGTACTTCGTAATGGAATTGTAGAAGCTAAGGATGCAGACTTAATTGTTCCGTACATCGACATTGTTTTAAAAGGAAATGTTATTTATAAAAACCGATTGTTAATGCTTGATATCATTGCAAATAACAATTGGGAACGCCCCATCTATTTTAGTGGTGGCGCCTTTGGTGACGACGATTATATTTGGATGAAGGAATACCTTCAACTAGAAGGAGTAGCTTATAAGTTAGTCCCCATTAGAACACCGCTCCCAAAAGGAAATCCATTTGATATGGGAAGAATCGACACCGATAAAATGTACGATATTGTTATGAATTGGGATTGGGGTAATAGCGGAAGCCCAGACATCTATCACGATGTAGAAACACGTAAAAACGGAATTACTTACCGAAGTAATTTATCGCGTTTAGCAAGTGCCTTAATTGAAGAAGAAAACTTTGAAAAAGCAGAAACTATTCTTGATTTAGGAATGGAAAAAATGCCTGTTGATGATTTTGAGTTTTATTCATTATTAGAACCCTTTGTATTAGGCTATTATCAAATAGGTAAAAAAGAAAAAGCAAGAGAAGTATATTTTTCGGTCGTAAAACACTACCAAGAGCATTTAGAATTTTATGCCTCTTTAAACTACCGAAGACAAGAAGCTTTAGGCGATGAAATTTTTAGCGATTTAGGAAGATACAGAGGATTATTAGACATCTTGGCTTCGTATGATACGGAAGAGTTTACGCTTCAAGAAGCAGAGAAATTTAATGGTTTTTTAAGGAAATTTAATTTCTCTCAAGAAGAAAACGATTTACTAGAAACAGAAGAAAACTTATCACTAGAAGAACCTACAGAGGCAATCATCGATACGGTTTCTCAACTTATTGAAAATTAATTAAATTGAAATCTTATTTGGTAAAAACGCCCAAATTTGTTCAATGGATTTTTTCCGAACGAATTTGGACGTTTCCAAATAACAATAATTTTATTTACCTCACTTTTGACGATGGACCAATACCAGAAGTGACTCCTTGGGCTTTAGAAATTTTAAAAAAACACCAAGCAAAAGCTACCTTTTTTTGCATAGGAGATAACATAAAAAAACATCCTGAAGTTTTAAAACAAATCATTTACGAAGGTCACACTGTTGGAAATCATTCTTTTAATCATTTGAATGGCTGGAATACGAATACAAATGAATATATTGATAATTGTGGAGCGTTTCATAAGATTCTTCGCTACACTCTGAATGACAACTCAAAAATTTCCAATTTATTTAGACCTCCCTTTGGAAAAACAACTTCTAAACAATCTAAAATCCTTCAAAAAAAAGGATATAAAATCATTATGTGGGATGTTTTAAGTGCTGATTTTGATGCAACTATTTCAAAAAAAAAATGCTTGAAAAATGTTCTTACAAATTTAGAACCTGGAAGTATTGTCGTTTTTCACGACAGCTTAAAGGCAGAAGAAAAATTAAGGTACGTACTCCCTAAAGTTTTGGAATATATAAAGGAAAAAGGATTTATTTGTAAGGCAATTTCAGTTTAGTTACACAAATTCTTTTACCAAACCTATAAGTGTATTGGCGTCTTGTTCTCCACTTTGCCGCCATTTCATTTCGCCTTCTTTGTAAATCATTAATGTAGGTAATCCTTTTACACGTAGAGCTTTAGAAAGTTCCTCGTTTTTTTCAATATCAATTTTTATTACTCGAGCTTTGTCTCCTAAAGCTACTGCAACATCTCTTAAAACGGGATGCATATCTTTACAAGCCTCGTCCCAATCGGCATAAAAATCTAAAAGAACGGGTACTTTAGCTTCTATTAATTCTCCAAATTTTGACATAGTTTCTAAATGATTGATAAAAATTGTATTACAAATATAGTGTTTTCAACGGATTAAGTAGTATTTCGTTTTTTCTTCAATTGTATTACTGAAATTTCTGGCCAAATTCCAACACGTCCAGGATAGCCTAAATAACCAAATCCACGATTTACATTTATAAATCTTCCTTGTTCTTCATAGATTCCTGCCCAGTTTTCATAACGGTATTTTATAGGACTCCATTTAATCCAACCGGGAATTTCGATCCCAAATTGCATTCCGTGGGTATGACCACTTAAAGTTAGATGAAAATTTCGATCATCGTGTTTTACTTTCGATTTCCAATGCGATGGATCGTGTGATAATAGTATTTTAAAATCCTTTTGATCTATCCCGTCGCAAGCCAAATCTAAATCTCCAGCTTGTTTAAATCCGTTTTCTCCCCAGTTTTCTACTCCTATAATTGCGAGGCGTTGATTGTCTTTTTCAATAAATCTGTTTTCATTTAATAACAAATTCCAACCCATTTCTGATTGAATATTTTTTAATTTTTGAAGATTTTGGGTTTTATCTGCTTCATTTTCCCAACGAACATAATCGCCATAATCGTGATTTCCAAGAATAGAAAACACACCGTCTTTAGCTTTGAATGTAGAAAATAATTCTTTCCAATCGTCCATTTCTTCAGCAACATTATTCACCAAATCACCCGTAAAAAAAATAACATCACTTTTTTGTTCGTTCACTAAATCAACAGCATATTTTATTTTTTCATGGTTGTCAAAACTTCCGCTGTGAATGTCGCTAATTTGTGTAATGGTGTATCCATCAAATGCTTCAGGAAGGTCATCAAACTCTAATTCGTATTGTAATACTTTAAAATTGTAGCGACCTTTAACTATTCCGTAAAGTAAGGATGTAAAAGGAATTGCAGCAATTCCTAATGCCAATGTGCTAATAAATTTTCTTCGGGAAGGTAAGTAAAAATCACTTTCTCCGCCCGAAAACTTATAAAACAATCCGCTAAAAAAACGTATTACATCTTCACCAAACATAAAAATAATCACTAATAATTTCGGAATAAAAATTACTAGAAATATTCCGAAAACATAATTTCTTGGTGGCTGCATAAAGTTAGTTGCCCCACTAGAATTCATCAAAATATACATGGTTGCTAAAACTGAAACTGAAATAAAAAAATAAATTCCGGCTACCCAATAATTTTTCGAAAACGATCTAATTGCTTGGAAAGCATACAAATCAATTAGCATATAAATAACTATAAAAATAAACCAGCGCATAGAAAGGAGATTGTTTAAGAATTTAAATATAAGTTCTTTATAAGTACCAGAAGTTATTCCATTATTTTTTAACTTGACTTTAATAAATTTATTACTTTTAAAGTCTTATCAAATACATAATGAAACGTAGAAAATTTATACAACGTGCTTCTCTTTCAGGAATAGGAATAGCTGCCAGCACAAGTCTGTTAGCAAACATTCCCAATGACAACAACTATTTAAAACCCTTCAAAAAACCCTTAAATGAAGTAGGAATAATTCCAATTGTAATTACTACTTGGAACATTCCAAATGCGACCAATAAAGCTGGGAATATTTTGGACGAGGGAAAACCTTCAATAGACGCCATTGAGCAAGGCTGTAATATCGAAGAAACAGATGAAACCAACCAAACCGTTGGTAAAGGAGGCTATCCAGATCGTGATGGAAACGTGACCTTAGATGCATGTATTATGGATAAAAACGGAAACTATGGCTCGGTAGTTTTTATGAAAAATATTACTCGTGCTATTTCAGTAGCAAGAAAAGTTATGGAAGATACACCTCATGTTATTATGGCTGGAATTGGTGCTGAAGAATTTGCTGTTTCTGAAGGTTTTAAAAGAGAAAATCTTTTAACTGAAGCCTCAAAAAAAGCTTGGGGAAAATGGAAAGAAACCTCAAAATACCAACCTATTATTAATATTGAAAATCACGACACCATCGGAATGTTAGCTATTGATAAAAACGGTGATATTTCTGGAGGCTGTACTACCAGCGGATTAGCTTATAAAATGGCTGGACGTGTGGGAGATTCTCCTATAATAGGTTCCGGACTTTTTATAGATAATGAAATTGGAGGCGCCACTGCAACAGGTTTGGGCGAAGAAGTGTTAAAAACAGTAGGAAGTTTTTTAATTGTAGAGTTAATGCGACAGGGAAAAACACCACAACAAGCTTGCGAAGAAGCTATTAAAAGAATTGTAAGTAAACCTAACAGTAATTATAAAAAATTTCAGGTTGGGTACGTTGCGATAAATAAAAAAGGAGAAACAGGCTATTACTCTATTCACAAAGGGTTTAGCGCTTCTATATATAAAGAAGGAACCTTTACCAACCATCTATCTAAACATTTTAACAATCTATAAATTCAACTTTATACTTTCTCGTTATCAATAAGTTACACTAGTATTAAAAATAATTGTAAGAATAGGATTACATCATTGTAACTACCTAAACTTTTATTGTAAATTAGCCGCTTACATAAGTAGGTTGATAACGTACGTTATTAATCAAATTTGGGGCGAAAACCCATCACATCTGTGGTGGGTTTTCAATTTTTATTCTTTTAAGTTTCGATAGTTATTAGAAAGGATTCTTATTAAAACAGCATTTATTTCTCTTGTAATTATATTTAAAAAAATACTATCTTGCTCTCATAACCCAAGTATTTAATAGTGAGATATCTAAATTTTCTGTTTTTTCTTTTTGTAACCTCAATAATATTAGGACAACAAAAGCCTTTGAACAGTTTAACAATTGATTCAATTATAAAAGTTTCAGACACAATAACTAACCCATCCGAAAAAATCAATTTTTTAAGGCTCTATGTCGTTTGTAATGGGTGAAATTATTAATTTTGAAGCCATTTTAATTTGTATTTTCATGGTCGTATTTAGTGGCATTGTATAAGCCCAAGCAGGTAATAATACCAACCTAAAGTTGGTGTTAATGAAAGATAAGCCGCTGTGGGGAGTGGCTTATCTTATTTATCATTGTTTTTGTATTTCAATAATACTAACAGGAGAGGCTTTATCGCAACGCTTCATCATTCTAAGCCCCCCAAAAGTAAACCACACTCTTTCGCCATCCTTCTGAAAATCTTCTGGTAAATTAATTGGATCTAAATAGTAAGCACCTTCTTTTCTTTCAACCTTAATTGTTATTGGGCAATCTCCTTCTTTTTTAGAAATTGTAATTGTTCCGTCTGTAAAACCTGCTTCAATCATTTTTTTTGATTCCACTTGAGTTTCATTTTCTGAAGTCGTTGAAACTGATTTATTTATAGAATTACAAGAAAATAAAATTAGTGAAAAAAATAATGTTAAGGTGTTAAAATAGCTCATAATTTATTCATTTAGCGGTTAAGAGGTTACTAAATTACAAATATCATACCTTTTGTGTGAAATTATTACAATTTATTAATATAAAAACTTGTGCATTAATAAATAGGTATTATTTTTGGACAACTTAAAAATTGTTAACTTAAACTTAAACTAATGAAAACAAAAAATTATTTTTTATTGTTGTGTTTAGCGGTATTTTCTTTTGCTACGAATGCACAAGAAACTTTTGGTCCCACATCCACAGGGATGGTAGAAGGACCAATTTACGTGCCCAGTATAGCTGAACAAATGAGAACTGGAACTTTAATTCCTGCAGACGACCAAGGAACTTTAGGACATCCTAAAAGACGTCGTGGTAATAATGTTGTTCCTGGCAAAGGATTCCCAAAAGGAGGTGATCCTTTAATAGATAATCAAAAAAATGCAACGCAACAACGTATGCAACCACCTCTTACAACCTTTTTAACTACAACGTCAACAGGAACTCCAGGAGACCCATCTGGAGCAGCAAGTAGCGGAAATCATTATGTAGCTGCTTGGAATACTTCTTTTAGAATATTTGACAAAGCAGGAAACCCTCTTACACCAGCAGCTTCATTGGCAACATTGTTCCCAGGAAATGCAATTGGAGATCCTATTGTATTTTATGATGCAGAAGCTGATCGAATTGTAATTACAGAATTTGATAGCAGTCCTAATGGCTTTAATGTAGCGGTTTGTCTTGGAAATGACCCTGTTAATGATGGCTGGCATGTTTATACTGTTGGATTTGGAACAGGTGCTTTTCCAGATTATACAAAATTTGCAGCTTTTGGAGATGTTTATATGGTAACAGCTAATATTGGATCATCTAACAAAATATTTGCTGTAGAACGAAACGAAATGCTTAATGGTAATCCTGCACAATTTGTAGCACTACCATTACCAGGCATAACTACTAGTGGATTTCATAGCCCACATGCTTTTCACACTACTAATGATGTAATGGCTCCTGCAGGAACTCCTGTACCAATTGTATATTTACAAGATGATGCTTGGGGAGGTGTAAGTGATGACCATTTAAAAGTATGGAGTGCTACTATAGATTGGGCTAATACACCCAACTCATCTATTGGCACAGCACAACAAATAGTTACTGCCGATTTTACAAGTGTTTTTGACGGAGGTAATTTCAGTAACTTACCTCAACCTGGAGGCGGTCCAGACCAAGATGCACTTCAAGCAACAATGATGAATCAAGTACAATACAGACGATTTGCAGGATATAACTCTGCCGTGATGAATTTTGTGGTTGATACCGAAGCAGGAAGTGGAGAACTAGCTGGTATTCGTTGGTAT
>CAZIMW010000105.1:9250-9481 GCA_964540425.1 uncultured Flavobacterium sp. | reverse complement strand
ATATTTTTTTAAAAATAATTATTTATATAGTATGCGGGACAGGTATAAAATTTGGGGAGTGTTGTGTTAAATTCATTTGTCCCGATAGCTATCGAGATTCTCATTTTTTTTAGCTAAATTACAACACTGTATATCAGCCAATTTAATAAGTAAACTACTGATATACTTACGTTGACAATAATTATAAAAAAATAAACATTGGTGAAAATTATTACATTTTTAACTTTAATT